>JAHJDS010000380.1 GCA_018812395.1 Pseudomonadota bacterium | reverse complement strand
CGATCCCGAAGTGACAGGTCAGGCACCGCTCGGGCTTGCCTGTCAGGGTGGGGACGATCTGGCGAATCCGGATCGGCTCGCGGCCGATGGCCGCCGCCTTGGACCTGATGAGGGCCTCGGGCGTCCCGGCCGCCCGGGCCCGGGCGACGTAAATGGCCGCCCGTCGTTCCCGGGCCAGGCGGGCGTATTGCTTCCACGGCCGCCGGCCCTCGGCCAGCAGGACCACGGCCAGGACCGCCGCCGCGCCCAGGGCCAACGCCAGGGCCGCTCCGGCGTAGGACCTCATTTGACACTCCGGGGGCGGTCGTGTAGTTTGGCGCCAGACGAGCCAAGGAGGGCGGCCGTGCTCGAGCCCGAACAAGTCGTTCGCCGGGTCAGAAAGGAGATCGAGGCCATCCCCGAGGACCTGCGCCAGACCGAGGTCATCCGCCAGACGATTATTTGCCTGGTCTCGGACATGGTCCTCGGCGCCGGGTTGAGGCCCCTGCCCCGCTTTTTGCCGCCCCTGTCCGCCCGGGACAAGATCGACCTGGTGGCCGTGGACCAGGGCGGAAACTTCGTCGGACAGGTGGTGGTCGATCCAATGGTCAGCCTGGAAAAAGTGAAGGCCATGGAGCGCCTCGACTGCCGGCCAAAATTTTTTATCACCTTTTCCCCGCGCCGGGACAAGGTCAAGGAATCTACCTTTTTCTTGCCTCGGGACGTGACCCATATTGACGCCGGGCCATGACGTCTTACAATTAAGACATTGGCGCTGACATCATACCCCGCCGCCGGGCGCGTCTCAAGGACGTTCGGACGGCATTGGGAGGAAATCATGGAAACGGCTGCCGGACCTCAAACCGACGAACGGCACCACCACCGCAAGGTCAAGGTCTGCCGCGAGGTCGAGTGCGATGAGAAGTACAATCAGCTCTCCGAGGAGGCCCGAACGGCCTTTTTGGAGTTTTCATATTGCCCGTTCTGCTCCAACGAACTGGTGATCCAGTGCTCGGCCTGCCGCGAGAGTCTGGCCGACAAGGGATATAATTACTGTCCGTGGTGCGGCTGTCAGTACGATTAATCGCGTCTGAACCCCGGGGGCGACCATCACCCCCGGTGGTCACCGGTTGGTCAGGGCTTGGTCTTTCCTCCGGTCGCCCGCAGCCTCGGCCCAATGATCTCGACCACCTTGGCGGCCAGGAGCCGGTTGCCAGGGGCCAGCAGGTGAACGTAATCCCCGAAGACCAGCCCGCGATGGTTCCGGAACATGCCTGACAGATTGAAGAAGTTCTTGCTCGCCGGCGGCCGCCGCCTGATCTCCCGGTACACCAGCGGCACGTGCTTGAAGGCCAAAAAGGCGTAGTCGTTCTTGGTCCGCTCGACCTGAACCAGGTAGCGCTCGAACGGGGCGAGCGGCTTGTTCCCCAGGTAGAGGGCGGGCTGCCAGAAAAAGAAGACCTTGAAGTTGAACTTTTGGGCCAGGGCCTCGGCCATCAGCACGTTCCGGCGATACATCCGCGCCGCCAGCCTCACCTTGTCCCTCAACTTCAGATTATAGAGGCCCAGCCGGGGCCGGTACTCTTGAAATAAAACCTTGCGCAGCACCCCGGCCCGGACCAGAAGCTGGATCGCGTCCGAGTTCTTGTAGACGTCCCTCAATACTTCCCGCCACGGCGCGCCGGCCGACAGCCGCTCATAAAAGCCGAACAGGGGGTAGATCGAGCCCGGCACGGCCGGGTAGCAGGTGGCGATGAAGCTGTCGTTGACCCCGCTCAGGAAAATGACCACGTCCGGGACGTTGCCCCGCCTGATCTCGAGCATGAGAAGGATCAGGGCCTGGGTCGAGCCAAAGGCGTTCTGGCCGAAGTTCATGACCTTAAAAGACCCGACCTTTTTATTGAGGAGTAGGGCCAGTTGCGAGGGAAAGGTGTCGCGGTCATTGGCGTAGGCCCCCCACACGGTCGAGCCGCCGAAGACGAAGACCTTTTTGGCCTTGGCGTCGGTCGAGTTGTACCAGGTCCGGCGCGTCCCGTCGGCCGTGATGTTGATCGCCCGGCCCGCAAACGGCCGGTGCTGCCACATGACGTAGGGTTTGAAGTGGTACAGGTCGCGCGCCACCCGGCGGCTCTCTTGGACGTAGGCGCCCAGGCCGAAGCGGCGGATGAGTTCGGCCCGACTGGTCACCGGCGGCGGGCCTTTAGGGCGGGCCACGGGGCGCGGCCGGGCCGGGGTGGGCGAGGGCTTGGCCGGAGCCGCCGCGGCCGGAGGAGCGGCCGTGTTCAAGGGAGCCGCCGGTTTCTTGGCTCGTTTGGCGGTCGAGGCCGGTTTCACCTGTTTGGTTGCCGGTCGGCTGACCACCGACTTCGAGGCGCCCAGGTCATGATACACGGCCACGCCAAAGCGGCAGGCCACCTCGATCAGGACCGCGATGACCACCACCGTGAAGGCGGTCAGGGCCACGAACTTGTAGGCCAGCAAAAAAGCGGCCAGTCCCTTCTTGAACCATCTCCCCGCAAACCTCAAAAGCCGGCCCATGACTTGACATCCCACAAACGTGATCGGCAAACGTTCCAGCCCTTTATCCCCGCACCCTAGCACAGCCCGGCCCAAGGCACGAGTACATTCCCCGTGTCTCGTGGCAAACAAAAACCCCGGCGCGCGGGCGCCGGGGTGAATCGATCATCTGCCTATCTACGAGTCAGTCAAAAAAAGTCGCCGGGGACTTTTTCCGACTCGCGGTGGCCAAAAGCATTTGGCAACTGCGGCAAATCGCTTGTCTTTTGCTAAGCCCGCGCGATTTGCCGGGCCGTCCATGGCCCGGCTAGGGGCCTGTTACGAAAAACTCCGACAGGCCCCAAGCGGCTACAAATCGCCGGCCACCAGTTCGGACAGGTCCTTGATCTCGAGTTTGTCGTCGTGACCGGTGGTCTTGACCGAGTCCTCCAAGAGCGAGATGCAATAGGGGCAGGCCGTAGCTAAAACCTCGGCCCCGGCCTCGACCGCCTGCCGGACACGAGTGTCGGAAAAGCGCTGTTCGGGCACGGTCTCCATCCACAGCCGGCCGCCGCCCCCGCCGCAGCACAGCGAGAATTTCCCCTTCTGGGCCAGCTCGGTCAACTCGCCGCCCACCGCGCCGATCACCTCCCGGGGGGCGTCGAAGATATCATTGTGCCGGCCCAGGTAACAGGGGTCGTGGTAGGCGATCTTCTGGCCGCTGCCGCCCTTGATTGACAGCTTGCCCTCGTCGATCAGGCCTTTCAGAAACGGACCGATGTGGACCACTTCCTCCAACTCGGCCCCCATCTCCGGATAATCGACCTTGAAGGTGGTCAGGCAATGGGGCGAGGTGACGATGATTTTTTTCACGCCCTTTTCGCTCCAGAGATTGATGTTCTTCTCGGCCAGGGCCATGAACTGCTCCTCGCCGCCCATCTTGCGAATGGATTCGCCGCAGCAGGACTCCTCGTTGCCGATGACGCCGTAGCTCACCCCGGCCTTGTTCAGGACCTCGACGATGGTCTTGGCGATTTTCTGGCTCCGGGCGTCGAAGCAGGAGGTGCAGCACACGAACAGGAAGTACTCCTGGGAGCCGTCGAACACCGGCACGTCCAGGCCGGCCTGCCAGGCGGACCTTTTCTCCCGGTCCTCGGACCAGGGATTGCCGTTACTGTGCACGCTGCCCAGGATCGGCCGCAGCGACCCCGGGATGGCCCCGGTCTCGGCGATGATGGCCCGCATCAGACGAATAACGTCGATGATCTTGACGCCCCGGGGGCAGTTGTTCTGGCACAGGCTGCAGGTGGTGCAGGCGTACAGGAAATCCTCGGACTCGTAGCCCTCGAGGCCCATCTGGCCCATCCGGATGAGCTTGCGGGTGTTGAGCGGCCCGTCGACCTTGGGCCAGGGGCACAGGCCCGAGCATAGGCCGCACTGCATGCACTGATATACGGAGTCGGCGCCCATTTCGGCGATCATCTGGCCGATTTCGATCATGGGCATCAAGGGTTCGGACATGATTCCATCTCCTCTTAAAAAACAATTTTCACAAGCTCGATTACTAGCCCAAACCCCGGCCACTGTCAAGTCGGAAACCACCCCTGATTGACCGGATTTTTAGAAAAGATGTGGCGGTCGGTCCGGCCGGGCATTAGTCGAGACGACCTGGAATCTCGGAGACCGGGTTCTGAATCGATTAAATGAGTGAAAAGAGAATGAGGTGAGATATGGCGTTGAAATATGTTCAATAGTAATGTTATCGTTGGCCTGCCGTTGTTTGCGGCTTCGGTTGCGTTCTGCCGGGGGGAAGGACATGAAATGCGACCAATGTCAGTTTGATAATCCGGACAACATGAGCTTTTGCGGCCAATGCGGAGCCAGGCTGGAACGGGTCTGCCCGGGGTGCGGCCTGGCCAATCCGCCGGAGTTCAAGTTCTGCGGCGGGTGCGGCCATGACCTGACGGCGCCCGTGGTCAAGGAATTGTCCCCTGACGAAAAACTGGCCCGGATTCAGCGCTATTTGCCCCAAAACCTGACCGAGAAGATCCTGGCCCAGCGGGGCCGCATCGAGGGCGAAAAGCGGGAGGTCACGGTCATGTTCTGCGACATGGCCGGCTACACCACCCTGGCCGAAAGCCTCGGTCCGGAGCGGACCTTCCAGGTCATGGACCGGGTGTACGAGACCTTGATCCACCAGGTCCACGACTTCGGGGGAACGGTCAATGAACTGACGGGCGACGGGATCATGGCCCTGTTCGGGGCGCCCATCGCCCTGGAGGACGCCCCCCAGCGGGCCCTTCGGGCCGCCCTGGCCGTACACCGGGCCCTGGACGCCTTGGGCCTGGAGGACGGAGCGGACGGCCAGGAGCGGCCCGACTTGCGGATGAGGATCGGCGTTCACAGCGGTCCGGTGGTGGTCGGCACCCTGGGCAACGACCTGCGGGTCGAGTTCAAGGCCGTGGGGGACACGGTCAACCTGGCCTCGCGCATGGAGGGCCTGGCCGAGCCGGGGACGACCTATGTCACCGGGGCGACCTTCAAGCTGACCGAGGGTTTTTTCGAGTTCGAGCCCCTGGGCCATAGGCCGGTCAAGGGCCGGGTGGAACCGGTCAGCGTCTTTCGTCTGATCGGCCCGACCGCCACCCGGACCCGGTTCGACGTCAGCGCCGAACGGGGCCTGACCGCCCTGGTCGGACGAGAACGGGAGATCGAACTCCTGCGGGACGGACTGGACCGGGCCCTGTCCGGCCGGGGTCAGGCCTTTTCCATCGTGGCCGAGGCCGGACTGGGCAAGTCCCGGTTGCTCCACGAATTCAGGCAAACCCTGGCCGGTCAGGACGTCACTTTCTTGGAGGGCAAGTGCCTGTCCTACAGCCGGGGCGTGGCCTTTCACCCCCACGTCGACTTGCTGAGGTCGAACTTCCGCCTCAGGGACGGGGAAACGGACGCCCAGGTCCGGGACAAAGTCCAAAAGGGGCTGGCCGTACTGGGCGCGGATGACGAGGCCACCCGGCCCTATATCCTCGAACTGATGTCGGCCCGGGACAGCGGCGTGGACCAGTCCCGGTTGAGCCCCGAGGCGATCAAGGACCGGATGATCGAGGCCATGAAGCGCATCGTGCTCACGGGTTCCGAGTTAAGGCCCCTGGTCCTGGCCTACGAGGACCTGCACTGGGCGGACAAGACCTCGGCGGAGGTCTTCGGGCATCTGATCGAAACGATCCCCGGGGCCAGGGTCATGGTCATCTTCACCTACCGGCCCGAGTTCACCCCGGCCTGGGGCGTCAAGTCGTATCACCACCAGATAACCCTGAACCGGCTCACCCGGCGGGAGACGCTGACCATGGTTTCCCGTCTCCTGGGCACCGACGGGGTGGCCCCGGACCTCGAGGACCTGATCCTGGACAAGTCCGAGGGCATCCCCTTTTTCATCGAGGAATACCTTCGGTCCCTCCGGGAACTGAACATCATCGCCCGGGACGACGATCAATATCGTCTGGCGGGCGGCCATGGGGCGGTGACCATCCCGTCCACCATCCAGGACGTGATCCTGGCCCGGGTCGATACCCTGGACGAGGGGACCAAGGAGGTCCTGCAAAATGCCTCGGCCATCGAGCGCGAGTTCGGTTACGAACTCCTGCGGCGGGTGACCGGACTTGCGGAGCGGGAACTGAGGTCCCGTCTGGCGGTGCTCAAGGACGCCGAGCTGGTCTACGAGCGGGGCCTGGGGGCCGAGGCCTCGTTTCTGTTCAAGCACGCCCTGACCCAGGAGGCGGTTTATGGCTCATTGTTGACCGCCAAAAGGAAGGAACTCCACCAGCGGATCGGCCTG
>JAHJDS010000379.1 GCA_018812395.1 Pseudomonadota bacterium | reverse complement strand
CCGACAACAGCGGGCCGACCTGCTGGTGGTGGTCGCCTTTGGCCAGCTCCTGCCGCGCCCGGTCCTGGACGCGGCCCGGCTGGGGGCCGTGAACCTCCATCCCTCTCTTTTGCCCCGCTGGCGCGGGCCGGCCCCCATCCCCCGGGCGATCCTGGCCGGCGACACCGAGACGGGCGTCTGCGTCATGTGGCTGGACGAGGGCATGGACACCGGCGACGTGATCCGCTGCCGGCCGGAGCCCATCGGCGCGGACGATACGGCCGGCGATCTGGAGCACCGGCTGAACCATCTAGGGGCGGAGCTGATGGTCGAAACCATCGTCGACATCTTCACCGGCCGGGCCGAGCGCACGTGCCAGGACGATTCAGCGGCCACCTATGCCGCGCCCCTGAGCCCGGCCGAGGCCGAGGTCGACTGGGCCGGGCCGGCCGTCGAGTTGGACCGGCTGATCCGCGGTCTGGACCCCCGGCCCGGCGCCTGGACGACCCTGGAGGGCCGGCGTCTCAAGGTCTTTCGGGCTCGTGCTGACGAGGAATCACCCTCCGGAGAACCGGGGCAGGTGGTCGGCCTGGGTGACGGCGGCCCGGTGGTCGCCACCGGTGACGGCGCGATCCGGCTGGGCCGCGTCCAGCCGGCCGGCAAACAGGTCATGGACGCGGCCGCCTGGTGGCGAGGCCGGCGGCTGCCTCTCGGGACGCGGCTGGGGACGTGACGGGCCTGGGACCGCGCCGGCTGGCTCGTGATATCCTGGCCGCCACGGCCCGAGGCGGGCGTCCCGAGGCGTTGCTGGCCGAGCGGCTGCCCTCCCTCCCCAAGACCGCGGACAGACACCTCGGCAGCCAACTGGTCTACGGGACCCTGCGCTGGCAGGGCCGGCTGGACTGGATCATCGATTTTCTGACCACAAAGCCCCGAGACTTATTAACGGACATCCGGCTGATTCTGCGCCTCGGCCTGTTTCAGATGATTTATCTCGACCGGGTGCCGGATCACGCCGTGGTGGACACGGCCGTCGGTCTGGCCAAGGAGGACCGCCCCCGAGCGGCCGGCCTGGTCAACGCCGTTTTACGGAATTTCCGCCGCCGGGCGGACGAGATAGTGTGGCCGGACGCCTCGGCCGATCCGGACCTCGCTCTGGCGGTGGAATGGTCCCTGCCGTTGTGGCTGGCCGCGGCCTGGCGGGAGCAGTTCGGGGAGCCCCAGGCGCTGGAACTGGCCCGGGCCCAGGTCCGGGTGCCGCCCCTCACCCTGCGGGCCAACACCCTTCGGACCAGCCGGGATGAGCTGCTGGCGCGTCTGGGCCGCCGGGCGGGCGAGGTCGAGCCGGGGCGCTACGGCCCGGAGGCGATTTTGGTTAAAAAACCCGACGGCCCGGCCGACGCCTGGCCCGAGTACGAGGACGGTTCATTCTCCTTCCAGGACGAGGCGGCCCAACTGGTGTCCCACCTCGCCGGGGCCCGGCCAGGCGAAACAGTGGTCGATCTGTGCGCCGGCCGGGGCGGCAAGACGGTGCACCTGGCCGCGCTGATGAAGGACCAGGGCTTGATTCACGCCTGGGACCAAGACCAGGGCCGCATCGCCGAACTAAAGGCCGAATCACGACGGCTGGGCGCGAGCCTCATCCGGCCGATGGTTGTGGACGCCACCGCGCCCGCCCGCCCCGAGGTCAAGGCCGACCTGGTCCTGGTGGACGCGCCGTGCACCGGCCTGGGGGTCATCCGTCGCCGCCCGGACATCAAGTGGCGTATTTTTCGAGGCGATCCGGCGAAAATGGCCGGGCTGCAGTCCCGGCTCATGGAGGCCGCCGCCGATCTCGTATCCCCGGGCGGCCGGCTAATCTATGCCGTGTGCACCCCGACCGTGGCCGAGGGCCCGGCCGTGATCGATCGTTTTTTAGGCCAAAATCCCGAATTTCGACTGGATCCGGCCGGCCCGCACCTGCCGGAGGCCGCCCGAGGCTTGGCGGACGAGCGGGGATTTTTCGTCACCTGGCCCGGCCATCTCGACCTGGACGGCTTCTTCGCCGCCCGTCTGCAAAGAAGTTCGGCTCCCAAAGGGTGAGACCGAGGTGAACCCCGGGGGCGGGGGCCCCGGGGCCGGGCGAATCAAGAAACTCTTGCCAAGCGGTCCGGCCGCGGATTATTTTGGTTATCAGTTGACACCAAAGCCGGACTCGACCACCGGTAAGTGGAGAACCGATGAAACTGATCGCCCCCTCGATCCTGTCCGCCGACTTCGCCCGCCTGGCCGAGGAAATCGAGGCCGTGACGGCCGCCGGGGCCGACTGGCTCCACGTCGACGTCATGGACGGCCACTTCGTGCCCAACCTGACCATCGGCCCGCCGGTGGTCAAGGCCCTCCGCCGGGTGACCGACCTCTATCTGGACGTCCACCTGATGATGGACAACCCGGACGATTTTCTCGAACAGTTCGCTGACGCCGGGGCCAACGGCATCACCGTCCACGCCGAGGTCCTGCCCCATCTGCACCGGACCCTGGGCCGCATCCGAGAACTGGGCCGGGACGCCGGCGTGTCGCTCAATCCCTCGACGCCGATCGACCACCTGGACCATGTCCTGGAACTCTGCGACCTGGTCCTGGTGATGACCGTCAATCCGGGTTTCGGTGGCCAGAAGTTCATCCCGGCCGCGGCGGCCAAGGTGATTGAGCTTCGGCGTAAGATCGACGGGCTGGGACTGAACACCCGGGTCGAGGTCGACGGCGGGGTCGACCCGGAGACCATCGCCCAGGTCAAACAGGCCGACGTGTTCGTGGCCGGGTCGGCCGTCTTCGGTCGGCCCCCCTACGTCGAGGCCATCGCCGCCCTGCGTCAGGGCCTGGCCTGAGTCCGGGCCTTGGCCAGCCGGGCCGCCTTCATCCTCAGGATCTCGAGCATCTGCGGCTGGAAGAAGTAGCGGCCGAGCAGGCCGGGCTGCCCCCTGCGCCGGCGGTAGGCCACTTTGTGATTGACCTTATACGGCCGGTAGAGTTCCGCGGCCAGCTTGGCCTTGTTGATCTCGTACTCGGCCTGGTTCAGGCGACGGACCCGGGTCAGCACCCGGACCAGCCGTTTGGTCTCGTTCGCCTGCATCTTCCGGGGCAGCACCCCTTTGCGCCGTTCGAGGCGGTCCTTGATCCGCTGGGCCACGATCCAGACCGCGCGCTCGAAGCGCCACTCGGGCATCCGCCGGACTCGCTTGAACAGGCCCTTGGGCACCGGCACCACCGAGTCGTTGGCCCCGATCCGGGCCGGGCCGCGGATGTCCTTGGGCGGGATGAGGCAGGCCCGGAAGAGCTGGACCAGGTAGATCTGGTGAGGCTTGAGAACGGATTGGACCTTGAGTTCGAGCCGGCGGAGTCGCTGCTGGTAGAAGTCCCGGATGCGGTGATCGATCCGGCTCATGTAGCCCACCTCCCGGCGCAGCCCCTTGGGGATCTCTCCCGGGTGGGCGATCAGGTGGTTGCGCAGTTTCCAGAGGGTCGCCGCCCGCTGGCGCTGGGTGGCCATGAAGTCCTGATGGGCCTCCCGTTTGATCCGTCGGACCTGGTCAAGGACGTCGACCAGACGCTGCACCTGGACCGGCGTCAGGTCCAGGCCGTTGACCAGGTTGAGGAGGCTGATCTGGCGGCGAAGATTGACCACTTTCCGGTATTCCGGCCGGGAGTAATCAATCAGCGGGGCGGCCGGGGCCGAGCCGAGCCCGACCGTCGCCACCAGGGCGGCCGATATCCAGAGGATGGGTTTTCGGGTCCCCATGGTGTGTTCTCCTTGCTGTAAAAAATTTGTCCGATGACCTGACTATATTGTAGGGACCTCCCCCGGGGCGGGGCAACCTGTTGTGAGGCGACGGGCCGGATGGTCGGTGGCCTTGAACCGGGCCCTTAAGAGGCTATAATAATATTAATGGGCCGAGGCGGCGCTGGAGGGTAAATGGGGAGCGAAGATCTGGATCGATTTCTGGCCGAGCTGGGCCGAAGGGTGAACGGCGACCCGGCCCGAAACGTGGACATGTGGGCCGTGGGCGAGGGCCTGAACCTGGACCGTGGTGACACGGAATCAACGGCCACCCGGCTCATGGGCCAGGGTTACCTGGAGGTCCGGACCCTGTCCGGCGCGGTCGGGCTGACCGCGGCCGGGGTCGAGCGTCTGACCTCGCTGGCCGCGGTGTCGCCGGCCAAGGACGACACCGGACCTTCCTGGCCGGAGGTCGTCGCCCGGCTCGAAGCGGCGGGCCGGGACCTTGGATTCGAGGCAACGGCCAGATCGGACTTCCTGGCGGACCTGGGCTGTCTCAAGCTCCAACTGGCCAAGGATCGGCCCCACCCGGGCGTCCTGTCCGCCTGCGCCGAGTCCCTGCGCCAGGCGCTGGCCCCGTTTGAGGGCCAGACGGACGAACTGCTTGACCAACTCGCGGTCTTATAAAAGGAGTACAAAATGGCGGACAAGTGCGCGCGCGACGACGTGATGACCACCGGCACGCCCCAGGAGTACAAATGCCCCAACTGCGGTAACGAGGTCGAGATCTTCTCGACCGAACAGCACCGCAAGTGCCGCCAGTGCGGGGAGGTCGTGGAGCGGGACCAGGCCGAACAGGTGCGCTGACCCGACCCCCACCCCGCAGCCCGGCTCGGCCGGTCCGATCATCCCGGTCGGACCCCCGGCCGAATCCCGGGCCTGACGTCCGCGCCCGGCACTCAGGGACGACCCCGGGCGTTCCACACCAGCGTGGCCGCGATCCGGGCCGCCGTCTCGGTCCGGAAGATGGTCGGTCCCAGGCCGGCGGTCTTGAATCCGGCCTCCCTGGCCTGGGCCACTTCCTGATCGATGAACCCACCCTCCGGCCCGACCATCAGGACCACTGATTGGTCGGCGTCCAGACCCTCCAGGGCGCGGTCCAGATCGATCTCGGCCGGTCCTTCGTACAGCAATATTCGACCATCAAATGTACGGGACAGTTCCAGCGTCCGGGGCCACGGCTGGGGGCCGTGCACTTCGGTGAACCACGGCCGGCCGGTCTGCTTGCCCGTTTCCTGCGCCAGCTTTTGCCAGCGCCTCAGGCGCGAATCTCCGGCCCGGTCGGCCCGGGTGCGGTGGCAGGCAAAGGGGATGACCGTGGAAAAACCCAGTTCGGCCGCGGCCCGGACGATTTCGTCGAACCGGGGACCGCGGACCAGGGCCGCGGCCAGGGCGGCCTCCGGCGGCCGGGGGACTCTTTGGGCCGGGCCGTCCCAGGCGAGTTGGACCCGGCCGCGCTCGACCCGGACCACCCTGGTCGGGCGGAGTGCGCCCTGCCCGTCGGTCAGGTCGAGCCGGTCGCCGGGCCGGACCCGCCGGACCAGGGCCAGGTGCCGGTCCTGGTCCCGGGCCAGGACCGGGTCTTCCACGGACAGGTCTTCGAGCCAAAAGCAGGCCATCAGGTCCCTTTCGTCTTGATCAGCCCGCAGGCCGACCATTCGCCTTCCGACATCTCCTTTTCCAATGACCAGACCGGCGCCCCGTAGCGGGCCCTGACCTCGGACAGCCGTTTGGTCAAGATGCCGGACGCGATCAGCCGGCCGCCCGGCGCGGTCAGTCGGGTCAGGTCGCCGGCCAAGTCGATCAGGTCCTTGGCGGTCAGGTTGGCCAGGACCAGCGGCCAACTCCCCCGGAGGCACTCCG
Source organism: Pseudomonadota bacterium (assembly GCA_018812395.1). Classification (GTDB taxonomy): domain Bacteria; phylum Desulfobacterota; class Desulfarculia; order Desulfarculales; family JAHJDS01; genus JAHJDS01. The sequence goes on along the minus strand of JAHJDS010000379.1, from coordinate 10,772 downwards.
GGCCGCCGATGATCAGCCCCAGGCGATCGGCCAGTCCGTTCAGGCCGGCGTTATGTCGGGTCGCCCGGACGGCCAGGGGGTCGATGTCCAGACCGACCGCCCGGGGGATACCCAGGCCGAGCCCGGCCAGGGCCAGAATGCCCGTGCCGCAGCCCACGTCCAGGAGGCCAGTCGGCCCCGGCGCGGCACCGGTCAGGAGCCGAAGGCACATGGCCGTGCTGGCGTGATGGCCGGTGCCAAAGGCCTGGCCCGGGTCGATGATGACTTCGGTCTGTCCCGGCCCGAGCCCCACCGTCTCCCAGGGCGGGCGGACGACCAGGTTGGGCGCGGGCCACACCGGCCGGAAGAACGCCTTCCAGTTTTCGACCCAGTCGCACTCAGGCACCCGGCGGGCCGTCCACGACGGCTCTCCGGCCTCGTCCGGCAAGGCGAGTTCCGGGGGAAGGTCGCTCAGGAAAGCGGCCAGGTCCGGCTCGGCCTCGGCCCACTTTACCGGGTCGAACCAGGCCGTGACCGTCAGCCGGCCGTCCGGGGCGTCGGCCACCTCGACCCCCCGGCCCGAGAGACCCATCAAGCGCCAGACGATGGCGTCCTCGGCCGGCGTCGGCCCGGTGACCGCGACCTCCACCCAATGACTCTCTGTCCTCGTTCCCGCCATGGCCGGTCGCCCCGGTCCTGCTTGTGATCCCCGACCCGATTGGGTATGCTTTTTTAATTATTAACCAGACTGACCCGTCGAGGCAACACGGATGAACAAACAAGGACTACTCGGGCTCCTGGAAGAGGTCCGCGCCGGAGAAATATCGGTCGAGCGGGCCGTGGAACGGCTCAAGCACTGGCCTTACGAGGATCTGGGGTTCGCCCGGGTGGATCATCACCGGGCCCTCAGGCAGGGCCGGCCCGAGGTGCTCTACGGCGAGGGCAAGACGCCCGGCCAGATCGTGGACATCTCCCGCCGCCTCATGGCGGCCGGGAGCAACGTGCTCGTCACCCGGGTCGACGAGGCCAAGGCCGCGGCGGTCCGGTCCGACCTGCCTGAGAGCGAGCACCATCCCCTGGCCCGGTTGTTGACGGTCAAGGTGGACGAGGTCAAGGCCGACTGCCGGGGGACCATCGCCGTCTTCTGCGCCGGGACCTCGGACGTGCCCGTGGCCGAGGAGGCCCGGCTGACCATCGAGATGATGGGCCATCCGGTGAAGACCGGGTACGACGTGGGCGTGGCCGGGCTGCACCGCCTGCTGGGCGAGAGGGAGACCCTCGAGGCGGCCACGGTCTTCGTGGTCGTGGCCGGCATGGAGGGGGCGTTGCCGTCGGTGGTCGGGGGCTTGGTCGACCGGCCGGTGGTGGCCGTGCCGACCAGCGTCGGGTACGGCACCAGTTTCGGCGGCCTGGCGGCCCTGCTGGGCATGCTCAATTCCTGCGCCGCCGGGGTGAGCGTGGTCAACATCGACAACGGTTTCGGGGCCGGCGTGGTGGCGGCGATGATCAACCGGGCCTGAGGAGTTTTGTCTGATGCGGGTTCGACTGGCCAAGACGGCCGGATTCTGCATGGGCGTCCGGGAGGCCATGGAGACGGCCCTGGGCCTGATCCACCGGGTCAAGGGGCCCCTCTACACCTTCGGCCCGCTGATCCACAACCCCCAGGTGCTCCAACTCCTGGAGGAAAAGGGCGTCATCCGACTGAAAGAGATTCCGGCCGCGGCCGAGGGCACGGTCATCATCCGGGCCCACGGCGTGCCGCCCCAGCAGGAGGAGGCCCTTCGGCGGGCCGGGCTGAACGTGGTCGACGCCACTTGTCCCTGGGTGAAAAGTGTCCAGCGGCTCAGCCGGATGTACGCCGGCCGGGGGCATCTGGTGGTCATCGTCGGCGACGCCGATCACCCGGAGGTGGTGGGCCTGCTCGGGTACGCCGGGGATCGGGGTCGGGTGGTCTCCGGCCCAGAGGAGGTGGCCGCCCTGCCCGAGGCCGAAAAAGTGGCCGCCGTGGCCCAGACCACCCAGCGCCCCGAAGTGTTCAAGGCGGTGGTCAAGGCGCTCGAAAAGCGTTACGGCGAGATCCAACACGGCCGCAAAGCCATCTGCGACGCCACCCAAAACCGCCAGGCCGAGGTCAAGCGGCTGGCCGGAGCGGTGGACGCCCTGGTGGTCGTCGGCGGTTTTGATTCGGGCAACACCAAGCGTCTGGCAGAGGTCGGCCGGGCGGCCGGGGTCAGGTCGTGGCACGTCGAGACCGAGGCCGATCTGGACTGGGCGGCCTTGACCGAATGCGACACCGTGGGGGTCACCTCCGGGGCGTCCACGCCCAACTGGATGATCCGCAAGGTGGTCCGCGAGCTGGAGACCAGGCGCGGCCGGGGCGAGAGTTTCGGCCGGGTGGTCGCCGAGCGGGTGATCCGGTTCCTGCTCCGCTCCCACCTGATGGTCGCCCTGGGCGCGGCCTCGTTGTCCGTGGCCACCTGCCTGCTGCAGGGCCTCCGGCCGTCGCTGGGCCTGATGGGCGTCGCCTTCTTCTACATCCACTCGATGCACATCCTGAACCAATTCCTGGACAAGGAGGCCGGTGAGTACAACGACCCGGACCGGGCCAAGTTCCTGGTCCGCCATCGGTGGCTCTTAATCGGCGCCGGGATCGTCTCGGCCTTCATGTCGCTCTTTTTGGGGTGGCTCATGGGCCGGTGGGTGTTCATCCTGCTGGTGGCCATCTCGGCGGCCGGGGTGCTGTACTCGGTGCCGCTGGTGTCGATCAAGGTCGGCCGGTGGCGCATCCGGCGGCTCAAGGACGTGCCCGGCTCCAAGTCAATGTCGGCCGCCCTGGCCTGGGGGGCGATCACCGCCCTGGTCCCGGCCCTCAGCGCCCCGGGGCTCGTCAACTGGCTGGTGACGGCCTTTGTCTTTGTGGCGGTGACCCTGCTGATCTACATCCGTTCGGGGCTGTTCGACATCTTTGACGTCCAGGGCGACCGGATCGTCGGCCAGGAGACCATTCCGATTCTGCTGGGCGAGCCCCGGACCCGGCGCCTGCTGTGGCTCCTGACGGGCGTGCTGGGGCTGGTGCTGGCCATGGGTCCGCTGGTCCTGCCGGAGCCGGGCCTGTCGTGGTGGCTGCTGCTGTGCGTCGGTTACGCGGCCGGTTATTTGTACGTGTATCAGAAACGGTGGCTGCACCCCGGGGCGCGGTTCGAGGCCCTGGTCGAGGCCAACGCCCTGCTGGCCGGGCTGATCGCGGTGGTCTGGTGGTGGGCGCGAGGCCTGTGATCGTTGGCAATCAGGCCGCCGACCCGGCTCACCCCATGTTCGTGGAGAGCTGAATGGTCCTGAAATACGGCACTGAAAACCTCGACTGGCGAAAAATCTGCCGCATCTTCGACCGGGCGCCCCTGGGCCACCGAGACCCGGACAAACTCCGCCGGGCCGCAAAGAACAGCTTCCTGGTCTGCACCGCCCACCACGGCCGGGAGATCATCGGCTTCGGCCGGGCCATGTCCGACGGAGAGTACCAGTCGGCCATCTATGACGTGGTCGTTCTCCCGGAACACCAGGGCCGGGGCGTGGGCCGGGCGATCATGGACGCCTTGCTGGCCCGTCTGCCCCCAGGACCGGTGCTCATCTACGTGGCGCCCGGCAAGGAAGGATTCTACGAGCATTTCGGGTTCCAAGGACTAAAAACCGCCATGGGCCGCTTTCCCGACCCCGGCCGGGCCAGGGACCAGGGCTACATCTGAGACGTCACCAGGAGGTCAGGACAATGGCCGCTGTTTTCGAGACCATCATCGCCCGCCGCACGGTCCGGGCCTTCGGGCCCGAGCCGGTCACCAGCGACCATTTGACCAAACTGGTCGAGGCCGCCCGGGTCGCCCCCTCGGCGGCCAACAAGCAGCCCCTGGCCTACATCGGCGTCAACGACCCCGACCTCCTGCCCCGCATCTTCGACTGCCTCAAGTGGGCGGCCTACATCGCCCCGGCCGGCGACCCGCCGCCCGGCCAGGAACCCCGAGGCTATATCGTCGTCCTGAAGGACAAAAAAGTCGCGGACGAAACATTCTTCCGCTACGACGTGGGCGCGGCGGTCGAGAACATGCTCCTGGCCGCCCAGGAGATGGGCCTGGCCTCGTGCTGGATCGCCTCGGTCAACCGGCCCCGGGTGCGCGACATTCTCGATGTCCCGGAGGATTACGACATCGACTGCGTCATCGCGCTCGGAAAACCGGCCGAGCACCCGGTCATGGTCGAGATGCAGGGCGACGACGTCCGCTACTGGCGGGACGAGGCGGGCGTCCACCACGTACCCAAGCGGCCCCTGTCCAAGATCTTCCGTCTTAATTCGCCATAGGGCCTGTTGGAGGCATCAACCGACGGACTCCTGAAAACGCCCGCTTCCCGGCGGCGTTCTCGGTCAGACCAGACACATCTTTTTTGCTTCCGACGATAACTCGTCCCGGAACTCGGGGTGGGCCAGGCCGATGATGTCCCGGGCCCTTTCTCGGGTGGATTTGCCCTTGAGGTTGACCACCCCGTACTCGGTGGCCAGGAAATGGGTGTCCATCCGGGGCGTGGTGACGACCGTGCCCGGGGCGAAGCGGGGCACCACCCTCGACACCTGACCGTCATGGGCCGTCGAGTAAAAGGCGATGATCGACTTGCCGCCTTTCGAGTTGAACGCGCCGCGCACGTAATCGAGCTGGCCGCCGGTGCCCGAGAACTCGTGGCCGCCCAGGTATTCCGAGTTGCACTGGCCCAGCAGGTCCACTTCCAGGGTCGAGTTGATCGAGATCATGTTGTCGTTTTGGGCGATGACCTCCGGGGCGTTGGTGTAGGAGACCGGGTAGCTCTCCAAAGACGGGTTGTCGTCCATGAACTCGAACATCGCCTTGTCGCCGATGGCGTTGGTGAAGACGTGCTTGCGGGGATGGAGATTTTTGCGCCGGCCGGTGACGACGCCCCGCTCGATCAGGCGGACCATGCCCGGACAGAACAGCTCGGTGTGAATCCCCAAGTCGTGGTGGTCGTCCAGAAAACGGGTCACCGCGTCAGGGACGGCCCCGATGCCCAGTTGGAGCGTCGCCCCGTGGGGGATCATCTCGGCGATGGCCCGGCCGATGGCCTCGGCCTCGGGCTTGGGCGGGGCCGGGGTGACCTCGATCAGGTCGGCCTCGTGCTCGACCACCAGGTCGACCTCGTCGATGTGCAAGAGCGAGTCGCCGAAGACCCGGGGCATCCGAGGATTAACTTCGACGATCAGTTTCCGGCAGGCCCTGGCCGCGGTCGAGATGTAGTCGTTGACCGCGCCAAAGGTGAAGAACCCGGCCTTGTCCAGGGGCGAGACCGTGGTCACCACCACGTCGATGTCCATGAATTCCCGACAGATCCGGGGCAGTTGGTGAAACTCGTTGGGCACGAAGTAGTTGAGCCCGGTCCTGACCTGCTCCCGATCGGCCCGGCCGACGAACCAGCAGAAGGCCTCGAGCTTGTCCGCCAGGTCCGGGGCCAAAAGCGTCCGGGCCATGTGGTCCATGGGCAGCAGGGAGAAGACCTTCAGGTCACGAAGGTCCCCGCTTCGGACCCGGTTGGCGATGGCCTCGAGCAGGGCCGGCGGCTCGGCGGTGGTCATGCCGTGGACCAGGGTGCCGCCGTGGTCGATGGCCGCCGCGGCCTCGGCGGGCGTGGTCAGCTTGGCCCGGTACCGGCGGTGGGACATCAATTCTCCTGTTTGACGGCCGGTGGGACCGGGGTCGTTCCGTTGATCACTCGGGCCATTTCCTCGCAGGTGTATTCACCCCAGCCGCCGAGCCGGGCCAGGGCGGCCGCCGGCATCGAGGCAAAGGCGGCCGATCGCGGCGGTTCGACCATCACCCACCCCCCGGCCGCCCTGATGGCCGCCAGACCGGCCGCGCCGTCGTTGAGCAATCCGCTCATGACGATCCCGATCACGTCCCGGGTCAGGGCCTCGGCGGCGTCCGTCATGACCTGGTCGATCCAGGGGTGAAAGGGCTGGCCCTCGGCCGCCGGCTGGAGGAGGACCATCGGGCGGCCGCCGGCGGCCCGGGAGAACGCGGTCCGGTGCAGGGCCGAGACCTGGTAAATGAGTCCCGGTGTCAGGACCGTTTCCCCCAGCAGATAAATCCACCCCGTCGTGGCCGATGGAGCGCCGGTCCGCGCCCGCTCGATCTGCCACCGGTCGAAGTCGGGGAAGTTGTGCTGGACGACCACCACCGGCGGATGGCCGGGCCGTAATAGACCCGTCAGCCGCCGGAAGCTTTCCACGCCACCGGCCGAGAAGCCGACCACCACCAGGGCCTTCACGTTCAAGGTTCCGTCCGAACCGTGATTCACAACTTGAACTGGTTGATTCCCGTGGCTCGGGGATTGCCCAACAACTCCCCCAGCCGGGGCAGATTGGTCTTGGGCCCCAGGGCGATGAGCGTGTCCCCGACCTCGATCCGGGCGGTGGACGGCGGGTTGTATTGCATGGTCCCGTCCGGCTTCTTGATGGCGACCACGATCAGATCGAGGTTCTGTCGGATGCCGGAGTCCAGCAGGGTCACGTCCTTGAGGGTCGCCTCGGGCCGGACCGGCAACTCCTCCATCTGCAGGTTGAAGGACGGATCGTGGAAGGTCTGGTCAATGAAGTCGGTGACCGTCGGTCGGAGCACGGCCATGGCCATCCGCCGGGCCCCGAGGCGGTTGGGTAGGACGACCTGGTCGGCGCCGGCCTTGCGCAGCCTCTTCTCGTCCCGCTCGTCGTCGGCCCGGGCCAGGATGAACAGGTCGGATTTGAGTTCCCGGGCGGTCATGGTCACGTACAGATTGTTGGCGGCCGAAGGCAGACAGGAGATCAGCCCCTTGGCCCGACCCAGGCCGGCCCGCTCCAGGACCACCTCGTCGGTGGCCTCGCCGATGACGTAGGGGTAACCGACTGTTTCCAGGGCCTCGGCGTGCTGGGGATCGTTGTCCACGACCACCAGCGGGACCCCCGTCTCGGCCAGCATCGGGGCGACCATCGAACCGATCCGCCCGTAACCACACAACACCAGGTGGCCCTTCGTGGCCTGGATGCGCTTTTCCAACTTTCTTTTCTCCAGCAGGGCCTGGATGTGGCCCTCAAAAATATAGGTGTTGATGGCGGCGAAGATGTAAAAGACCGTGCCCACGCCGACGATGATGAGGCCGATGGTGAAGATCTGTCCGGTTCGGCTCAACTGGTGGACCTCTCCGAAGCCGACGGTGGTCAGGGTGATGAGGGTCATGTACAGCGAGTCCACAAACCCCCACTTCTCGATGAGCATGAACCCGGTCACCCCGGCGAACAGGATGACCTGGGAAACGCCGAGGGCGATCAACAGGCGGGCGAGACTAGTCACGAACCTACTCCGGAGTGGACGGTTCAGCCGCGGGGGCCGGGCGGGGAATCGCCCTGTTCGGGCATGGCGCCGGCGACGCTGCTGTACAGTTGAGCCGTATACTCGCTCGGATTGGCCTTGGGCGGCAACTCGTGGAAAACGATCATGAACCCGATTTCCTGGCCGGGCTTGACCAGGTAATTCATCCGGTCGTCGCCGAAGCGGTTGTTCATCCGTCGCCGAATCATGTCGAGGGGCATCCGCTTGAGTTCCTGCGGGGTCAACACCACACCGGCGTAGGCCAGGACCGGTTTGCCGAAGGGAACGTTCTGGCGGCGTTGGTTGCGGACGTAGAGGACGCCCTTGACCCGGATGAAGCTGATCGGGGCGCGGCCGATGTTCCTGATCTTGCCCTGGACGAGGAACAGGCGCCCGGCCCGGGCGCCGGCCACGAAGGCGCCTCGGGCCTGGACGATGGTCATTTCGGCCCGGGCCCTGATCCGGGGCGGAGCCTTGTGTCTGGAATGCGTCTCCAGAGCGCCCCGCAGCCAGGGCACCTGGTCGGCCCGCCGGCGGACCAGGCCCTCGAGGGCCCGGTCCAGGCCGTGGTGGACGAAGGGGTACCGGAGATAGGGCGCCTTCCGGATCAGGCCGACGACCATTTTGACCGCGGGGGCCTGGCGCACCGGCTCGATCACCCGGGGGAAGAGAGGGGTCTGTTGGATGAAGACCAGCGCCCCGTAAGCCCCGCCGGCCAGCAGGATCAGCCAGACAACGGTCCACGCCACCAGGCCGGCCGGGCCGCCGCGGCGTTTGTCCCCGACCTCGCGCCGGCGAGGCGGCGGCGGTCCAACGGGCAGGGGCGGTTTTTCTTCGACCGGCTCTGGTGTCGCGGCCGGTTTCTCTTCCGGGACGACCGACACCTCCGGCGGCGGCGGTGGCGGCGGAGGGGGCGTCGGCATTACGTCAACGTCCAGGACGGTCGGCTTCCCGCTCGGCGGGAGGGCCGTGAACACGTGCTGGCAGCGAGAACACCTGACCTTCGACCCCTGGGGACTGAGGCGTGATTCGTCCAGGTCGAAACCGGTCCGGCAATTGGGGCAGGTGATGATCATGGGTCCCCCGGCCCGCCGTCACTTCTTCAGGGCGTAAACGGCGGGCAAATGGCGCCAGTCTTCGTTGAAGTCGAGCCCGTAGCCGACCAAAAAGCCGTCCGGCACCTCGAAGCCGACGTAATCGACCTCGACCTCGACCTCGCGGCGTTCCTTCTTGTCGATCAAGGCGCAGACCTTGACCGAGGCCGGTCCCCGGGAGCGCAGTTGGTCCACCAGCCACCGGAGCGTCAGGCCGGTGTCGACGATGTCCTCGACCACGACCACGTCCCGGCCCTCCAGGGGCAGCTCCAGGTCCTTGGTCATGGTGATTCGTCCCGAGGAGGTGTCCGAGGCGCCGTAGCTGGCCAGACGGATGAAGTCGATCTGGACCGGGACCGCCAGGTGACGGACCAGGTCTGACAGGAAAATGAACGCCCCGTTGAGGATGCCGATGAAAAGGGGCCGTTTCCCGGTGAACTCGGTGGACAATTGGGCGGCCAGTTCCCTCACCCGGGCCTGGATCTGTTCGGCCGCCAGCACCAGTTCCTTGTCCACGACGCTTCCCCTACGCAATTGATTTGTATCTAAAAATAGATCGGGAGGCCACCGGATGTCAACCCCCGGACGCCGGACCATCCTGATGGCGGCCGGCAACGAGGGATCGACCCCCGGGGGCGGGTCGCGACGGCCGAGGAGGACCTCCAAGAAATCCAGGTCGGGCAGGTCGAACAGGATTTCCAGGGAGTCCAGTTCGGGGTCCGACAGTTCGTCCAGGTGGCGGTCCACAAAGGGGACGAGGAACCACTCGACCTCGAGCACGCCCCGCTGTCGGGCGGCCAGGCGCAGGCGTCTGAGGCGGTTCCGGCGGTCCACGATGACCTGAAAGATCAGTATCGCCGCGAGACCAGGGCCTTTTTCAGCCCGGCCACGGCCTGGGTCGGATTGAGGTTCTTGGGGCAGGCCATGACGCAGTTGAGGATGGTGTGGCAGCGCCAGACCCCCCGCCGGTCGTCGAGGATTTGTAGCCGCTCGTCGGCCCCGGTGTCCCGCGAGTCCTGGATGAAGCGATAGACGTTGAGCAGGGCCGACGGGCCCAGGTACTTAGGGTCGGCCCAGTAGGACGGACAGGAGGACGAGCAGCACCCGCAGAGGATGCACTCGTACAGGCCGTCCAGTTTCTTGCGCTCCTCGGGGGTTTGGAGGCGCTCCCGGTCGGGCGGTGGCTCCCGGTTGATGAGGTAGGGCTTGACCAGGAAATATTTGTCCAGAAACTCGCCCAGATCGACCACCAGGTCCTTGATCACCGGCAGCGAGGGCAGGGGCTGGATGACCAGCCTCCGGTCGCTGACCTCCTCGATGTGGGTCACGCAGGACAGGCGGTTGACGCCGTTGATGTTCAGGCCGTCCGAGCCGCAGACGCCCTCCCGGCAGGAGCGGCGATAGGCCAGAGTGCCGTCTTGCTCCCAGCGGATCTGGTTCAACCCGTCCAGGACCATCATCCCGGGCCGTCGTATCTCGACCTGGTAGTCCACGTAGCGCGGTTCGTCGTCCCGGTCGGGGCGATAGCGAAAAACGCTGAAGGTCACTTTTTTGGCCATGACTAGTACTCCCGCGGGGCCAGGGGGACGGTGGGGGCACTCAAGGGTGTCATCCGGACCGGCTTGAAGTCGAGGCGGATCGAGCCGTCGGGCTCCAGAAAGGCCAGGGTGTGCTTGAGCCAGCGCTCGTCGTCGCGCCCGGGGAAGTCGTCCCGGTAGTGCCCCCCCCTCGACTCGGTGCGGGCCTGGGCCCCGGTGGTGATGGACCGGGCCACCAGGAGCATCCGCTCGAGTTCGACCGCCTCGATCAGGTCCAGGTTGAAGGTCGGGTCCTTGTCCTGAATACCCAGGTCCCGGGCCTCGCCGTCGAGTTCGGCCAGGATGTCCATCTGGTGGCCCAGGTCCTCGGCGATCCGGAACACGCCGCAGTGCTCGGACATGGAGCGACGCAGGCGCTCGATGATGTTGCCCAACCTGGCTTTGCCGCCGCCATCGACCAGCCGCTTGACCTCGTCAATGCCCTCCTGAAAGGCCTCGGCCGGCAGCTCGGGCCAGGTCTCGCCCCGCTCCCGACAGTCCTCGGCCATCCGGGCGCCGCCCTCCTTGCCGAAGACCATGATATCCAGGAGCGAGTTGGAGCCCAGGCGATTGGCGCCGTGGACGCTGACGCAGGCCGCCTCGCCGGCGGCGTAGAACCCGGGCACGATCGTCTCCGGCCCGTCCGGGCCCGGGGCGACCACCCGGGCCTGCAAATCGGTCGGGACACCGCCCATGGCGTAGTGGGCCGTGGGCACCACCGGGAT
>JAHJDS010000378.1 GCA_018812395.1 Pseudomonadota bacterium | reverse complement strand
GGCCGAGTCGGTCATCGTCGGCGACGTGGGCTGCAAACTCAACATCGCCGGCGGCCTGAGCCGGCGGGGCCTGAACATCCGGACCCTGCACCTGGCCGAAGTGCTGGGCGGAGGCGGCCGGTGAGTGCGCCGCGTGATTTCAGGCAACGGGCCGCCCGGGCCGCGGCCAATCCGGCCGTGGCCGAAATGACCGGGGCGATTTGCGCCCGGATCGGGGGCATGCGTCGGGCGGCCGTGGCCTCGTTCGATCGTTATGAAAAAGTACGTGAACTCGCCGCAGCAATTAAACTGAAGAATTTAGATAGATTGGACGAAAAACTTAAAGTATTGATTGATCGAATGCAAGGCCATGGGGCCCAGGTTCACCTGGCCGTTGACGCGGCTGAGGCCAATAACATCATCACCCAAATCGCCCTCGACCGCTCGGTCAGACGGATCGTCAAGAGCAAGTCCATGACCGCCGAGGAGATCGGCCTCAATCCGGCCCTGGAGCGCGCCGGCCTGGAGGTGGTCGAGACGGACCTGGGCGATTTCATCTGTCAGCTCTTTGACGACCCGCCGTCGCACATCCTCGGCCCGGCCCTGCACCGGACCCGGTTCGAGATCGCCCGGCTCTTCAGCGACAAACTGGGCATGGCCTACGACCCCACGCCCGGCCGGATGACCATGTTCGCTAGGGAGGTGCTGCGGGAGAAATTCCTGGGGGCCGACATGGGCCTGAGCGGGGTCAACTTCGCCGTGGCCGAGACCGGGACCCTGGTGCTGGTGACCAACGAGGGCAACGGCCGGATGAGCACCACCTTGCCCCGGATCCACGTCGCCCTGATGGGCCTGGAGAAGGTGGTGGCCGACCTCGATGACCTGGGGGTGTTTCTCGATCTCCTGGCCCGGTCGGCCTCGGGACAGAAGATGTCGGTCTACACCTCGCTGCTCTCCGGCTCCAGGCGGCCGGGTGAACCGGACGGGCCGGACGAGATGCACCTGGTGATCCTGGACAATGGCCGAAGCGCTATCCTGGCCGACCCCGAGATGCGCCCGGTGCTGGCCTGCCTGCGCTGCGGGGCCTGCCTCAACGTCTGCCCAATCTACCGCCAGGTGGGGGGCCACGCCTTTGGTCACGCCTATAGCGGCCCGATCGGCATGGTCCTGACGCCGCTGCTGGTCGGCCTGGAGGAGGCCGGGGATTTGCCCCAGGCCTCGACCTTGTGCGGGGCCTGCGCCGGGGTGTGCCCGGTCAAGATCGATCACCCGCGGCTACTGCACGTGTTGCGGTCGCGCCTGGACCGCGCCGGATCGCCCTTGGGCGGCCGAGTGCTGCTCGACGCCTTCGCGGCCTTGGGGCTGTCCGGGCCGCTGTTCCAGACCGCCGCGGCGGCAATGCAGCGGGCCCTGAAACTCTACGCCGGACCGGGCCGAAAACTGCCCGGCAGGTTGTCGGGCTGGACGTCCTGCCGGGACTTGATAAAACCGGGAGGCCGGAGCCGCCCGCAAGGATCTGAATAATGGACCAAAAAACATTTCTTAAAGTGATACATCAGGCCACAGTCGCCGGTCGATCCGACGCAGGTGTCCAGCCTGTCGTGAAACCGGACGGACCCGAGTCCGCCCCGGTCCCGGGTGATATGGTCGCCAAGTTCAGCGCAGAACTCCAGGCCGTGGGCGGGGTCTACCACCAGGCGGCCGACGAGGCGGGGGTGACCGAGGTCATCGCCCGCATCCTGGCCGACGAGAAGCCGGGCCCGGTCCTGGTGGATAGGTCGTCGGCCGCGTGGATGCCTGAGACCGACCGGGAGACGATCCTCTACAGCGGCGACCGAGACGACAACCTGATCGCTCGGGCCGCGACCTGCGCCATCGGGATCGGCCGGGCAATGGGGGCCGTGGCCGAGAGCGGATCGGTGGTGGTGGCCGCGGCCCACGGCCGGGCCGTGTCGCTCCTGCCGTGGTGCCAGGTGACCATTTTACGGGCCCAGGACATTTATCCGACCGTGGGCGACTGCCTGGCGGCCCTGTCCGGGGAGAAGTGGGCCTCACTGGGCAGTAGTTTGTCGTTCATCACCGGTCCCAGTAAGACGGGCGACATCGAGTCGACCTTGGTCCTGGGGGTGCATGGCCCGGGCCGGGTCCACGTCATCGTGCTCAAAGGGGATTTTCGTGGACAAGATTGACAAGTTGCGTGAGCTTTTAGCCTCCACCGAGAAGGTCACGGCCTTTACCGGGGCCGGGATCAGCACCGCGTCCGGGATCCCGGATTTTCGGAGCCCGGGCGGGCTGTGGCAGCGATTCAAACCGCCGGATTTTCAGGCCTTTTTGCGGGACGAGTCCGAGCGGGAGCGGTACTGGGAGTTCCATCGGCTGACCTTTGGCGAGATCGAGGCGGCCCAGCCGAACCCGGCCCACCGGGCCCTGGCCGAGCTGGAGGAAAAGGGCGGGCTGATCGGCCTGATCACCCAGAACGTGGACGGACTCCACCACCGGGCCGGAAATTTACCCGAAAAACTGGTCGAACTGCACGGCACGGTCTGGTTCAGCCGTTGCCTGGAGTGCGGCCGGGAATGGAAGACCCGGGAGATGCTGGACCGGGTCGAGGCGGGCGTAAAAGTGCCCCGGTGTGACGCCTGCGACGGTCTGATCAAGCCGGCGACCATCAGCTTTGGCCAGTCGTTGTCCGAGGAGGCGCTGGAAAAGGCGGCGAGGTGGACGGGCGAGGCCGAGGTGTTTTTGGCCATGGGGTCGAGCCTGACGGTCTATCCGGCGGCCGGTTTTCCGGCCATGGCCGCCCAGCAAGGGTCCAAGCTGGTGATCATCAATGCCGAGCCG
>JAHJDS010000377.1 GCA_018812395.1 Pseudomonadota bacterium | reverse complement strand
TCATGTCCCTGGGCGGTTTCGCCCGCCGGCTGCTGGGCAAACCGGACATGGAACAGTCCCAGCGGGAGAGCTACTTGTCGATCATCGCCCAGGAAGCGAGACGTCTGGAGAACATCGTGGATCAGGCCGGGGCCTTCTCGCGGCTGGCGCCGTCCCGGCCGGAGCCGGTGGAGTTGGGCCTGATCATCGACCAATCCCTGGAGGCCTGTCGGCGTCGGGCGGCGGCCGCGCCGGGCGTGGCCTGCGACGCGATGGTTTCGGAAGATATCCGGCGAACCGCGGTCCGGGTCGACGCGGCGCTGCTGATCACCGGCCTGACCAAGGTCATCGACAACGCCCTGGAGTCGGTGGTCGAGGCCGTGACCCGCGGCCGGAACGAGAAACGTCTGGTCCGGGTCGGGGCCGAGGTCGGCGACCGGGAACTCGTTTTGGAGGTGTCCGACACCGGGTGCGGCATCGCCGACGAGGACGCCGAGTTCATCTTTGATCCGTTTTTTACGACCAAGCCGGACCACGTGGGCATGGGGCTGACCATCAGCAAGCGGATCATCGAGGAACACGGCGGCCGGATCGACTTCCAGACCGCCTCCGGCGACGGCTCCCGTTTTCAACTGGTCACCCCGATCGAGAGACGCCGGCCGGAGAGGAGCAGATTGCTGTAGCCCTTCCGAGTCCGCCGCCGGGGATTCAATCCGGGCGCGTTCGGACGCGTTCGGCCGAAGAAAGGAAACCTGATGCCAAAACTCCGCGCGGTGGGCGTGGGCCTGATGTGCCTGCTGTGGCTGCCGTCCGCCCTGGCCTCGACGCCCAAGGTCAAGTGGCTGGACTTCGACACCGGTCTGAAGCTGGCGGCCAAGACCAAAAAGCCGGTCCTGGTCAGCTTCTACGCCGACTATTGAATTTATTGCCGTCGAATGGACGATTCGACATATTCCGACCCGATGGTGGTCAACTACCTCAATCGCCACTTCGTGCCCGTCCGAGTCTATCCGTCCACCGGCCGGACGCTCGCCCTCAAATACGGCGTGCGGGCCCTGCCGACGACGGTCTTTCTGGAGTCCAACGGCCTGAAGCTGACGGGGATCCGGGGATTCATCGGGCCCCGGCCGATGTGGGTGCTGCTCCAGTACGTCGGCACCCGGAGCTACCGCCGGATCAAGTTCCTGGATTACGTCAAGAAGAACTTCCCGGAGCTGATAAAAAGGGGAACGCCATGAGCCGGGTGATGCAAATCCGGGTGCGGGTCGAGCCCTACTGGAAGCCGCCGCTCAGGCGGGACCTGCCCCGGCTGGCCGGGCTGATCGCGGACGTGGACTACGACCTGATCGAGTCCGAGCCCAGTCTGCTGACCCTGATCGAGCACCTGGGCCGGATTCACGACTCGCCCGGCGTCGATCCCGAGTTGAAAAGACTTCTGAGAGACCGGGGGCCGGAGCTGTTCGAACTCCGGCGCCGGGTCGAGGAGCTGATCGGCGAGTGGGCCCTGGGCGAGGCGGACCAGGCGCTATACCGGATCGAGGACGTGTTCACCGAGATGGATCGAAGTCTGGGCTGAGCCGCCGGCCACCCAGGGGGACGGCCGGGTCGATCCGGTCGGACCGGGCTCGGGACTGACTAATTGAAATAAAAGATCAGCCCGACCAGGGCCTCCATAAAAGTAATTCCCTGATTGCGCTGTTCGATGCCGCCGTTGCTGACGTGGTTCAGCCTGACCCCCAGGCTCAGGGCCACGTCCGGCACGAGGGCGATGTCCACCCCGCCGCCGATGTGGCTGCGGAAATTGATGCCCGGGGCGAAATTCCTGGTGTCGACGTCGTTGTTGGTCGGGCCGATGCCCAGTCCGATAAACGGGGAAACGGTCCCGGTCCAGAACTTGAGCCTCAGTTCGGGGATGATGCCGAATTCAGCGCCGGTCTGGGTGTCCGAGTACCCGGACCCCAGGAACTCGATCCGCAGCGTCAGGCTGACCCGACTTTCCGGGTCGGTGTAGAACCGGTAGCCCACGAAGAAGCGGCCGGTGGCCACGTTGAAGGAATCGCCGTGGCCCATGGTCCGGCCGTAGGAGGCCAGGAACCCCGCGGACCAGGGGGAGACCTTCCGGGCCGGAGCGACGCCCGGCCTGGTCGCCCGGGGAGCGGCCGGGGACAGGACCGGCGAGAAGGTCAGCCAGCAGACACAGAGACAGGCCATCAACCACGATGCACGGCGCACGGCAGACTCCTTGGCGCTTTCCGCAGGATCCGGATCGCGAGCGGTCGGTGAAACCATCGAACCCCCGGGGTCCCTGAAATGGCCAGTCCTGAGGGCTCCTGGCAAGACCCCGCCCTACTTACTACGAGGGCCGTCGGAAGTCAACCGTTTCCCCGGGGCCCGGTGAGGGAAGGTCCGGGGAGGTCGGCGTGGGCCGGGAGGAGACCCAGGCCGTCGGCCGCGACCACGGCCGAGACCACGGCCCTGGCCGTGGTCTCGGCGGCCAGCGCCCCGAGGAGCAGATCGTCGACCACGACGTCACCGGCGGCCAGGGCGACCACCAGGTCGCCGTCCACCAAGGAGTGGCCCGGTCTGAGACAGCGGGCCAATCCGGACTGGGCCTGGCCGGCCAGCCGGGTGGCGCGGACCTTGTCCAGCCGGGCGTTGGTGGCCACGACCACCAGGGAGGTGTTGCCCTCGTTGAAGGGGCTAACGGTTCGGCCGGACAGAAACAGGGCCGTGGTGTCGGCCAGGTCGGCCCCGTCCGGGGTCAGGCGGGCCCCGGCGACGATGGTCCCCGTGTCCGGATCGATCACGTCCCCAAAGGCGTTGACTACGGCCAGGGTAGACACCACCAGCCCCGAGTCCAGCCTGATCGAGGCCGTGCCCAGGCCGCCCTTCATGGCGCGCTCCGGTCCGAAGAACTTGCCGACCGTGGCCCCGCAGCCGGCCCCGACGCTGCCCTGATCGCGGCTGTCGGTCCGGGCCGCCCGGCAGGCCGCCCGGGCCATGTCCGGTCCGGGCCGGACCTCGGCCGAACCCAGGGGCAGATCGAAGATCACCGCCGCCGGCACGATCGGCACCAGTCCGGCCCTGGTCGGAAAACCGACGCCCTGCTCGACCAGCCAGGCCATCACCCCGTCGGCCGCGCCCAGCCCGAAGGCGCTGCCGCCGGTCAGGAGCAAGGCGTGCGGTCCCGGCACCAAATGGGTCGGTTCCAGACAGTCGATTTCCCGGCTGCCGGTGGCGCAACCGGCGATGGAGATGCCGCCCACGGCCCCGGCCGGGCACAGGACCACCGTCAGGCCCGTGGCGGCGACGGTGTCCTGGGCGTGTCCGACCAAAAATCCCGGCACCGAAAAGATCCCCGTCTCGATCATGACCTCACTCCCCGGCTGCGGATGAACCCCGACGACGCCTCGTCCCGGCCACGCCGGGCCCGGAGAGGCCATTGTAGTTCCCCGCGGCCGTCTCCGCAAGTCCCTTGAACCTTGACAATCGGTTTTCATCAGGCATAATTCAAGACCGATGGAGGTCATCGAGGTCAATCCCCAGGGCGTCACTTCAGCCGACGTCGTCGTCGCCCTGCCGTCGCTCAACGAGGCGGCGTCAATCGGCTATCCGGTGTCGCAGGCCGACCTGGGGTTGACCCGGCACTTCCCCGACCGTCGGGCGGTGATCATCAACGTGGACAATCACAGCCCAGACGACACCAGAACAGCCTTTTTGTCCACGCCGACCAAGACCCCCAAAATATACCTGTCCACGCCGCCGGGGGTGAGGGGTAAGGGGAACAACCTCCGCAACCTGTTCGGCCGGGCGGTCGAACTCGGCGCCCAAGCGGTGGTCACCGTCGACGCCGATCTGACCTCGATCGCGCCGCGGTGGATCAAGAACCTGGCCGAACCGCTCCTGGCCGGCTGCGACTTCGTCTGCCCCCTCTACGTCCGACACAAGTTCGACGGCAACGTGACCAACGCCATCATCTATCCCATGACCCGGGCGTTGTTCGGCCGGCGGATAAGGCAGCCGGTGGGCGGCGACTTCGGCTTTTCGGGCTCCATGGCCGCCGTCTTCCGGGAAGGGCCGGGGTGGAACGAGGTGGTGGCCGACTACGGAATCGACCTGTGGATGAGCACCGTGGCCATGAACTCCGGCCGGCCCGTCTGCCAGGCCGTTCTGGGCCGTCCCAAGATACACCGGGCCGCCAAGTCCCAAACCGGCCACAGCCCCATCTTCGACCAGGTGGTCGGGACGTTGTTCCACCTGATGGAGGTCTACGGGGGGCGCTGGACCAAGATCCGGTGGTCCCGGCCGACGGCCGTCACCGGGCTGGAGATGGCCAGTGGCGATCGCCCCCCGCCGGTGAGCGCGGACAAGGCCGAGCTGCACCGGAGTTTTATGGCCGGTTGCGAGCAATACGGACCCTGGTGGGCCCGGGCCCTGCCCGACAGCCTGGTGGCCAAGCTGGCCGAGGTCGAGGCCATGCCGCTGGAACGCTTCGATTTCCCGACCGGGTTGTGGGTTCACGTCCTGTTCGAGTTCGCCCTTGCCTGGCGAGGTCAAGAGACCGCACCCGAGGAACTCATCGATTCCCTGTGGCCCCTTTATTGCGGCAAGGTCCTGTCCTACGTCCTGAAGACCGAATGGATGAGCACTCACCAGGCCGAGGAATTCATCGAGGAGGAGTGCCGTTTATTCGAGGAAAGCAAGCCTTATCTAATCGAGCGCTGGACCTGAGAGGCCATCCGGCGCGGAAACGAACGGAGCGCGATCATGGCCAAGATCTTAATCGTCGACGACGAAGAGCACATCCGGTTCCTCTACACCGAGGAGCTCAGTGACGACGGCTACGACGTCATCACCGCCGACAGCGGCTACAAGCTCATCGAGCGGATCGGGGACGAGAAACCGGACCTGGTCGTCCTGGACATCAAGATGGTCGACTACAACGGGCTCGATCTGTTGCAGGACATCCGCAACAAGTTCTATGACCTGCCGGTCGTCCTGTGCACGGCCTACGACACCTTCAAAGAGGACATGAAGTCCATCGCCGCCGACTATTACGTCATCAAGTCCTTCGACCTGACCGAACTCAAGACCAGGATCAAGCAGGCCCTCGAGGCCCGGCCGCCCCAGGACGAAGAACCGGACGAATAGTCACTCCTCGCGCCGCCCCCGCCCGGCTCACTGCTTGATGAAGGTCATCATCAGCATCCCGGACAGGGCGAAGACGATGTTGGTCAGCCAGGTGGCCCAGAACGGCGGCAGGACCCCGGTATAGCCCAGCATCACCTTGGCCGTTCCGAAAACAATCCAGTACAAGGCCGCCCCGGCCACCCCGAAGACCACCCCCAGGGCCAGGTTGCGACCCTGCTCCTTCCACAGGGCCAGGGGAATCCCCAGCAGCGTCAGGATCAGACACACGAACGGAAAGGCCAGCTTGGCGTTGAGTTCCACCCGAAACCTCAGGGGGTCCCGGCCTTCCGACCTCAGCTTGTCGATGAGCCGGGTCAGTTGATGGAAGGTCATTTCCTCGGTCAGCGTCATGGCCTGCCGCTCGACGGGGAGAAAGTCGGCCGGCCGGTGGGTCATGGCCCTAAGGTGGCGCTCCTCGAATGTTTCGGGCCAGTAGGAGCCTCTGGACAGCCGCCACGGCCACGGGATTTCGAACGGCACCAGCGACTGGATCAGGCCGTGGTGGAGATACCACTTCGCATGGGTGTACACCGCCCGCTGGGCGTCGATGCGGCGCACCAGGTTGAAGGCCCGGTCGAACTCGTAGATGGTCAGGCCCTTGATCGTCCCCCGGGGCACGTCGGCGCTCTTGACGTGGAAGAAAGTCCGGCCCTGTTTGATCCACACCGGCTTGGAGCCGACCGCCAGACGCGGGTCCTTGCGCTGGACCAACACCTGCCAGATGTAATTGGTCCGCTGGTTGGCCGCCGGGACGACCAGTTCGGCCAGGGTGATCATGAACAGCGTCAGCACCACCGACCACCCGATCACCGGCACACAAAGCCTCAAGGTCGAGACGCCGCTGGCCTTGAGGGCGATCAGCTCGTTGTTCTTGGACATGAGGCCCAGGGTCAGGATGACCGACATCAGCACCGCCACCGGCATGATCTGGGAGGCCACCCAGGGGAGACTGAGCAGAAAATACTCGTAAACCAGGCCCACCGGCACGCCGGCCTCGTTGAAGTTGTCGATCTTCTCGAAGAAATCGACGATGAAAAACAGGCCCAGAAACCCGAGCAGACACAGCACGAACAGCTTCAGGAATTCCCGGGAGATGTATGTCGTCAGGATGCGCATCAGGGGTGTCCGGCCTTGAGAATCGAGCCCTAACGAGAGCGTTGCAAAAGTCGTCCTGACTTTTGCAACCACGGACTTACAAAAAGCGTGGTTTTTGTAAGTCCTTCAAATCGCTACGGTTGAAAAACCTTCGCGATTTGCCGAGACGTCCATGTCCCGGTATGAGAGCGTTCGGCAACGCTCTCCTAACCTAACCCAATCGGTTTCCAAAAGGCAAGCGGACGCCGGCCGCAGAAGTCTCATGAATAATCCGGGCCAATATGTTATACCAGGCCCATGAACCTCCGCGAGCAACTGGAAGAGGCCGAACTGGAGCGCCTGCGCCCCGAGGCGGCCAAGGCCCGGTTCACCCGGGGCCGGTCCCGTCCCGAGCCCGAGTGCCAGCTCCGCACCGCCTTCATGCGTGACCGGGACCGGATCGTTCACTCCAAGCCCTTTCGCCGCCTCAAGCACAAGACCCAGGTCTTCTTGGCCCCCACCGGCGACCACTACCGGACCCGCCTGACCCACACCCTCGAGGTGGCCCAGATCGCCCGGACCGTCAGCCGCGTCCTGGGGCTCAACGAGGACCTGACCGAGGCCATCGCCCTGGGCCACGACCTGGGACACACCCCCTTCGGGCACGCCGGCGAGGAGGCCCTGCGCCAGATCGTCCCGGGCGGCTTTGACCATAATCAGCAGTCATATCGAATCGTTGAATACCTGGCCAGGGACGGCCGAGGCCTGAACCTGACCTTCGAGGTGGGCGACGGCATCCTCCACCACACCAAGGGCCGAGGCCCCATCCTCGAGACCGTGACCACCCCGACGCCGGCCACCCTCGAGGGGCAGGTGGTGCGCTTGGCCGACATCATCGCCTACATCTGCCACGACACCGACGACGCCCTGCGCGGCGGCGTCATCTCGTCGCAAGACATCCCCGCTCCCTGCCGGGACGTCCTGGGGCCCACCTCGGCCCGGCGCATCGACGCCATGGTCAGGGACGTGGTCCGCCACTCCCTGGAGACCAATCCCCTGCAGGTGACCCTGAGTCCCCGGATGATGGAGGTCATGACGTCGCTGCGGAACTTTTTGTACGAGAACGTCTACGAGGTGGACACGGTCCACCGCGACTTTGACCGGGCCACGAAGTTGATCCATGACCTTTACGAACTTTTCGTCACCGAACCGGACAAGCTGGCCGCCGAACTGGGGCGTCCCGTGGGCGAGGACGTCCACCAGGAGGCCTGCGATTTCATCGCCGGCATGACCGACCGGTACGCCCTGATGCTGTTCGGCAAGCTGTTTCTGCCCTCGCCCTGGGCCGTTCTTTAGCCCGGAATCAGGCCCGAGTTGACACCCGGCCCGAGGTTATGTTACCAATTCTTAAGGACTATTTTTTCCCGGTCCGGTGGAGGTTGGGAGCGTCCGGTCCGACAGTGATCGTTGACGACTTATCGCCCGGGTAGCTTGGTCTGACCGGGTGAACCCTTAGGCCGAAGAGGTCCTTTTGGCTGAGCAACCGACCCAACCCGGGGCGTCCGAAAGCGGACCGCCCCCCGCGCCCCCCTCGCCTCCGGCCGAGGGAACACCTTCGGGGGACAACGCCGCCGACCGCCTCGAGGCTTCCGAGGCGTTGCTCGGACCTGACGAGGAGATCATCGACCTCCTCGAGGTCGTCGAGGAGCCCAAAGCGGCGACCCCGCCGGTCCCCCCCGAGGCCGAGGCGGGGCCGGACCCGACCCTCGAGGAATTGCTGGGCGACACCCAGGCCCCAGAGCCGGCCTCGGCGGAACAACCTCCCCCGGCGCCCGACCAACCGCCTGCGGCCGACCAAGAAGCGTCTCCTCCTCCGCCTCCCGAGCCGCCGGCCTCAGAGCAGCCACGGCTGGAGCCCCAGGACTTGTTCGGCCAGGAGGACAGCGAAGGCGGCCCATTGGAGGCGCCGGCCGCTCCGCCGCCGACCGATCAGACGGCCCTGTCTCCCGTCGAGCCCTCACCGGCCGTCAGGCCGGAAGGGCCTGATCCGACGCCGGGTGACGCTCCTCCCCCCGTCTCGGAAAAAAGTTCGGTTTCCGACGATCTGGACGCCCTGCTGAGGGAACTGAGCGACTCGCCGCCGGGAGCGCCGCCGTCACCCCCGGAGCCTCCCCCGCCCCCGCCTCCGGAGACGGCCGCCGTTGATCCCACGAGCGATGGTCTGGGGCAGGACGACCTGGACGCCCTGCTCCAGGAGATCGACTCGGGGCCGGCCTTGGCCCCAACCACGACATCCCAGGCGCCCTCGGCCCCGGCGGCCGGTCCCGCCGCGCCACCACCGGAGCCTGACGCCCCGGGCAACGGTTTGGACGAGGATGACCTGGACGCCTTGATCAGGGAATTGGACCAGGCCCGGCCGACCGGTCCGGAGCCGGCGTTGGAACCCGAGCCCCAGGCCCTGGGGGGCGAAACCGACGAATCAGTGACCCAGGCCGACCTGGACGCCATGTTGGCTGAAATCGAGGAGGAAAGCGGGCCGTCTTCAGCCGTCGAAGACGGCCGCTTTGTTGCGGACAAGGCTCCGGAGGCCGATCTGGACGCCCTGCTCAGAGAAGTGGAATCGGTTCAGGTCCCCACCGAGTCGGAGGTCATCGAGCCGGAGTTGTCCCCGCCGGCGCCGGACGCCCCGGTGGAGAGTTCCCCGGAAGACGCCTTTGGCGCGCCGCTGGTCCTCGGGGTGGACGACGTCGCCGCCGGCGAAGACGCGAACCAGGCCGCGCTCCGCGAGGCCGTCCGGCAAACGGTCGAGGAACTGTTGCCCCAGATGGTCCGGCCGATTATCGCCGCCGAAATTCAGGAGATAATCAAGGCCATTAAGGGGCAGGGCTCGGACTGAGGATTCTTGATTTTATAACCAAAGTCCGGTAAACATCTCCCAGGGGGCCCGCCCCCTGGTTTTATTTTTGATAAGGAGTCGTCCGTGAGTTCCAAAGCTCTGGCCAAGGGCTACGAGCCCCATGAGGTGGAAGACCGCTGGTACCGCTACTGGGAGGCCGAAGGTCTGTTCGCCGCCGGTGATACCGAGGGCCGGGAGCCCTACTGCATCGTCATCCCGCCGCCCAACGTCACCGGTGAACTCCACATGGGCCACGCCCTCAACAATACCTTGCAGGACGTCCTCATCCGCTACCATCGGATGCGGGGACTGAACACCCTCTGGCAGCCGGGCACGGACCACGCCGGCATCGCCACCCAGAACGTGGTCGAACGGGCCCTGGCCGAGGAGGGCACGGACCGCCACGCCCTGGGCCGCGACCGCTTCATCGAGCGCGTCTGGGGGTGGCGCCGGGAAAAGGGCGGTCAGATCATCAACCAGCTCAAGCGCCTGGGCTGCTCCTGCGACTGGAGCCGGGAGCGGTTCACCATGGATGAGGGCCTGTCCCGGGCCGTGCGCGAGGTCTTTGTCCAACTCTACGAGGAGGGACTGATCTTCCGCGGCGATTACATCATCAACTGGTGCCCCCGGTGCCACACCGCCCTGGCCGACCTGGAGGTCGAGCACGAGGACGTGGACGGCCACCTGTACCACATCCGCTATCCCCTGGCCGACGGCTCGGGTCACCTGACCGTCGCCACCACCCGGCCCGAGACCATGCTCGGCGACACCGCCGTCAGCGTCAATCCCGACGACAAGCGTTATAAAAAATACATCGGCGCCGAGGTGGTGTTGCCGCTCATCGGCCGGCGAATGCCGGTCATCGGCGACGCCTACGTCACCACCGACTTCGGGACCGGCGTGCTCAAAGTCACCCCGGCCCACGACTTCAATGACTTCGAGATCGGCCGGCGCCACGACCTGGACACGGTGATCATGATGGACGAGTCGGCCGCCGTGAGCGAGGCCGGGGAAAAGTACGCCGGCCTGGACCGGTTCGAGGCCCGCAAGGCCGTCATCGCCGACCTCGAGGCCCAGGGGCTGCTGGCCAAGATCGAGCCCTACCGCCACGCCGTGGGCCATTGCTACCGGTGCAAGACCATGATCGAGCCGCTCTTAAGTAAGCAGTGGTTCGTCCGGGCCGAGCCCCTGGCCAAAAAGGCCATCGCGGCGGTGAAGAAAGGCGACACCAAGATCTTCCCCGAGAACTGGACCAAGACCTATTTCGAGTGGCTCGAAAACATCCGCGACTGGTGCATCTCCCGCCAGATCTGGTGGGGCCATCGCATCCCGGCCTGGACCTGCCAGGCCTGCGGCGAGGTCGTCGTCTCCCGGACCGACCCGGACAGGTGCGCCTGCGGCGGCGAACTGCAGCAGGAAACGGACGTCCTGGACACCTGGTTCTCGAGCGCCCTGTGGCCGTTTTCGACCCTGGGCTGGCCCGACCGGACGCCCGAACTCGAGCGCTACTACCCGACCTCGGTCCTGGTGACCGGCTTTGACATCCTCTTCTTCTGGGTGGCCCGGATGATGATGATGGGCCTGCACTCCATGAAGGACGTGCCCTTTAGGCACGTCTATCTCCACGCCTTGGTCCGCGACGCCGGCGGGGAGAAGATGAGCAAGTCCAAGGGCAACGTCATCGACCCCCTCAAGGTCATGGACCAATACGGCACCGACGCCTTCCGGTTCACCCTGGCCGCCTTCGCCGCCATGGGCCGCGACATCCGGATGTCCGAGGAGCGCGTCGCCGGGTACCGCAACTTCATGAACAAGCTGTGGAACGCGGCCCGCTTGACGCTGATGAACGTCGAGCCCGAGGCCCAAGCGGCGGCCGAGTTGCCCGGCGATCTGCCGGTGGAAGAACGCTGGATCCTGAGCCGCCTCAGCGCGGTAACGGCCGAGGTCCGGTCCGCCCTGGACGAGTACCGGTTCAACGACGCCGCCCAGACCCTGTACCAGTTCACCTGGCACGAGTTCTGCGACTGGTACCTGGAGCTGGCCAAGCCGGCGCTGTACGGTGACGACGCGCCCGCCAAGCGGGTCACCCGGGCGGTCCTGACCAGGGTCCTCTCGGAATTGGTCCGCCTGCTGCACCCCTTTATCCCGTTCATCACCGAGGAAATCCATCAGCAGTTGGTCCCCGGCGCCGGCTCGATCATGGTCGCCCCCTACCCCGAGGCGGACGACTCCCGCCTCGACGCGGCGGCCGAGGCCGACCTGGCCCAACTGATCGAGGTCGTCACCAGCGTCCGCAACCTCCGGGGCGAGATGAACCTGCCCCCCTCGGCCAGGATCAAGGTCGTCCTGGTGTGTCCCGACGCCAACGGCGCGGGGACGCTCACCGCCCTGGAACACCATATTGTCAATCTGGTCCGGGCCGAGGCGGTCGACATCGCCGTGGGATCGCCCGAGGACAAGCGCCCGGCCGGGTCGGCCGCGGGGCTGGCCGGCGACGTGTCGGTCTTCGTGCCCCTGGCCGGTCTGATAGACTTTACGGCCGAGGAGGCGAGACTCCAAAAGGAGATCGCCAAGCTGGAAAAGGACCTCAGCCGGGTTCGGGCCAAGCTGGGCAACGAGGATTTCTTACAAAAAGCCCCGGCCGAGGTGGTGAGGAAGGAAAAGGACAAGGCGGCCGTTTTCGGCGGCAAGCTCCAGAAGCTGACCGACAACCTGGCCAAGGTCCGGGCCTTCATGAACGCCTGAGCCGATCGGCCGGAGGGGGGAAGGACGGTGGCCGCTGATCGACAGATCGATGAAACGATCCGCCGCGCCCTGGACGAGGACGTCGGCCCGGGCGACGTGACCACGACCGCGGCCGTGCCGGCCACGGCCCGGGCCTCGGCCCAGGCCGTGGCCAAGCAGGACCTGATCGTGGCCGGGGCGGATGTGGCCGCCCGGGTCTTCACCCTCGTGGACGATTCGCTCCGGGTGGCGATAAAAATCCCGGACGGCTCGTCCGGGACCCGGGGCGACGTCATCCTGAGCGTGACCGGCCCGGCCCGCTCGATCCTGATCGCCGAGCGGGTGGCCCTCAATTTCCTGATGCACCTCTCGGGCGTGGCCACCTTGACCCGGGCCTTTGTCGACGCCGTGGCCGGGACGGCCGCCCGGATCATCGACACCCGCAAGACCACGCCCGGTCTCCGGGGCCTGGAAAAGCGGGCCATCCGGGCCGGCGGCGGCCACAACCACCGCTACGCCCTCTACGACGGGGTGCTGATCAAGGACAACCACATCCGGGCCGTTGGCTCGATAAGCACGGCGGTGAGGGCCGTCAAGGCCGGGGTCCATCACCTCCTCAAGGTCGAGGTCGAGGTGACCGGCCTCGACGAGTTGGACGAGGCCGTGGCCGCCGGGGCCGACGCCGTGCTCCTGGACAACATGACTCTCCCGGACATGGCCGAGGCGGCGAAGCGTTACGGCGACCGGATCGTTCTGGAGGCCTCGGGGAACGTGTCTCTGGCCACGGTGCGGCAAATCGCCGAAACGGGCGTGCACCTGATCAGCGTCGGGGCCCTGACCCACTCCGCCCCGGCGGCCGACGTCTCGCTCCGGTTTTTGGATTAAAATAATTCAGCCGGGCGGGTGGGGAGGCCGCGGTCCGGCTCAGTCCCGCCGCATGGCCGCCACTATTTTCGCCCCAGCTCCTTTGACCGCTGTGTGGCCGCGGCCACGGCCTGGGTGACGATCCCCCGAAAGGCGGCCGACTCGAACACCTCCAGGGCCGCGGCGGTGGTTCCCCCCGGCGAGGTGACCATATCCTTGAGCACCGTCGGATGATGGCCGGTCCGTTGGACGATCTCGGCCGCGCCCACGACCGTGTCCTCGGCCAGGACCCGGGCCAAGTCGGGCGACATACCCTGGGCCTCGCCGGCCTCGATCAAAGCCTCGATCAACAGAAACACGTAGGCCGGCCCGCTGCCCGACAGCCCGGTCACGGCGTCCATCAACTCCTCGGCGACCTCGACCACCCGGCCGAGGGTGCCCAGGACCGCTTGGGCCAGGGCCACGTCCTCATCGTGGGCAAACCGGCCCCGGGCAATAGCCGTCACCCCTTTGGCGTACAAGGCCCCGATGTTGGGCATGGCCCGAATCAGGTGGGCCTTTTCCCCCAGAAAACCCTGAAGTCGCGCCAGGGGCACGCCGGCGGCCACGGACAGCACCAGGGCTGACTCGTCCAGGTGACTCTCGAGTTCAGGCAGCAAGGCGTCGATGTCCTGGGGCTTGACGGCCACGATCACCAGTCGCGCTCCGGCCACGGCTTGGTCCAGGGTCGGCCGCAGCAGGTCGGCCAGTTTCTCGTCCGCGGCCCGGACCGCCTCGGGATGGGCGTCATAGGCGACGATCTCCACCCCGTCGGCGGCCTTGGATTCACTGACCCCCTTGAGCAGCGCCCGGCCCATGTTTCCGGCCCCGACAACGGCCACCTTTTTTCCGGCCAGCATGTGTTTCCCCCTTGAACGATGCGATCCCGGTCACTCCCGACCGCCGGGACGGCCGTTCGATTCGAGAAATCAGTTTAACACAATTCGCCCTGGGGGCTAAACTGGACCCGACGGTTTACCAGGAGGCGACCATGGATTTCTCAGCGGTCGAGGCCGCGGCCGACAGATTGGCCGGGCATTTCTCGCCCAGCCCGCTGGTCCACTCGGCCGGGCTGTCCCGGACCAGCGGGGCCCAGGTCTGGCTCAAGCTGGAGAACCTGATGCCCACCGGGTCGTTCAAGATCAGGGGGGCGCTCAACCGGTTGCTGACCCTGGACCGGAGCGAGTTGCAAAGCCGGGGCGTCGTCGCCGCCTCGGCCGGCAACCACGGCCAGGGGGTGGCCCTGGCCGCGTCCCGTCTGGGCGTGGGTTCGACCATCGTCATGCCCCACGGCGCGCCCATCGCCAAACAGCAGGCCGTGGGCGACTACGGGGCCGAGGTGGTCCTGGCGCCCGGCGGCATGGCCGGGGCCCTGGACGAGGCCCGCCGGCTGGCCGCTCAGGGAAAGATCATGATTCACCCCTTTGACGACGAACAGGTTATCGCCGGGCAGGGCACCGTCGGCCTCGAGATCGGGCGTGACCTGCCGGCCGTGGACCTGGTGGCCTCGCCGGTGGGCGGCGGCGGATTGATTTCCGGGGTGGCCGTGGCCGTGAAGCATCTTTGCCCCGGGTCACGGGTGATCGGCGTTCAGGCCGAGGCCGCCCCGGCGGCGGTCAGGGCCTTCGAGGCCGACCGGGTGGTCGAGGTCCCGCCCGGATCCACCGTGGCCGACGGCGTCGCCGTGCCCCGGGTCGGCCGGCGCTGTCTGGCCATCATGAGCCGGCTGGTGGACCGGTTGACGACGGTCGAC
Source organism: Pseudomonadota bacterium (assembly GCA_018812395.1). Taxonomy (GTDB): domain Bacteria; phylum Desulfobacterota; class Desulfarculia; order Desulfarculales; family JAHJDS01; genus JAHJDS01. The sequence continues at coordinate 8,854 of JAHJDS010000377.1, read as the reverse complement.
GAGCGGCAGATCTACCTGGCCATGCTCGAGCTGATCGAGAAGAAGCGGGTCGTGGCCGAGGGGGCCGGGGCGCTGACCCTGGCGGCCCTGCACGGCGGACAACTGGGCGACATCCAAGGCCGGAGGGTGGTCCTGATCGTCAGCGGCGGCAACGTGGACGTGAACGTCCTGGGTCGCATCCTGCACCAGGGCTTGGTCAGGACCGGTCGCATCCTCCGTCTGGCCGTGGACCTGCCGGACCGCCCCGGCGCCCTGGCCGGCCTGACGGCGGTCTTGGCGGCGCAGGAGGCCAACGTCCTGGACATCGATCACGACCGGCTGGGCCGCGACGCGGCGGTGGACGTCAGTCGGGTGGTGCTGGACGTCGAGGTTCGGGGGGAGGAACACGGCCGGGCCGTGCTGGCGGCGGTGAACGACGCGGGGTACACCTCGATCAAAAAGGGGGGCTGAGGGGGCCTCAACCGGCGACGCTGAACAGCGGCGGACCGATCCGGGTCGAACGGCAGCGGGGGCACTTGCCCGGCTTGGTCAGGCGGCGGCGATCCGCGAACACGTACCCGCAGGCCAGGCACTCGGCCGGTTCGATGATTAGTGATCGTCCGACGCTCCGGCGGACGTGTTCCAGGTGAAAGGTGACGTCCTTTTCCGGGAGGTGGGCCGCGACCGACAGGTCTCGGGCGGTGTGGGGACCGCTTTTGAGCAGGGCGATCAGAAGTTGGCGGATGGTCATCTTGCCAGTCGTGTGTCAGACCGGAAGGCCGGCCCGAGCAGCCGTCTCGGGTCGGGCGATCCGAGGTCATCCCGGATCGGCGTCGTCCGGCCTAGAGACGGGCTCGAGTCACCCACGACACGAACCGACGCGACGTACCGCTGCTTCCTTCCGGACCTGACGGGGTTGGCCGCCGTCCGTTGCGCAGGGTCAAGCCCGTCTCCAGGCCGGGCCACGGTCTGAACACCAAAAATAGAGGTCGTCACCTCAAAAGTCAACCGGGGTGAACCGGTCCCGCCCGCCCCATCAAAAAAAGACAGGGCCGAGACCCTGTCGGTCGTCCCATGATGACTTCGGCCGGATCGGCGGGCGGCCCCGGCGACCCCCAGCCGTTCTTTTGCCCCCTCGGGGGCCGGCCGATCAAGTCCCTACTCAGTAATCCGAGGGCATCTTGTCGACCCGTTCCTTGAGTTCCTTGCCCACTTTGAAGAAGGGGAGTTTCTTGCGCCTGACCTGGATGACCTGGCCGGTCTTGGGGTTGCGGCCGAGATAGGAGTTGTAGTCCTTGACCTTGAAGCTGCCCAGGCCCCGGATCTCGACCCGTTCCTCCTGGGCCAGAGAATCCTCGATGGTCTTGAACACGGTGTTGATGACGCTTTCGGCCTTCTTGATGGTCAGGTCTTCCTCTTTGGCCAGCGCCTCGATGAGTTGAGACTTGTTCATCTCCCCCTCGCTCCCTGATTATAACCTTAGGATATGCTTAACTTTTAAGCCGGGTGGCCGGGATAGTCAAGAAAAAAGTGGCGGTTAGGCAATTTTGGGATCAAGCGGCCGGACCGGCCGCCTTGACAGGCCGCCGGTTTCGGGCCTATCATACCACGGTCGCCGCCCCGTGATCGGCGGCGATTTTTCTTTGGACCATCAAGCATCGGGTGGGGTCATGCCGTTGCCAATCCTGGAATATTTGAACGAGATTCCGCCTTACGTACCGGGCAAACCCATCGAGGAAGTGGCCCGGGAGATGGGGATCACCGGGGCCATCAAACTGGCCAGCAACGAGAATCCGCGGGGCATGTCGCCCCTGGCCCGGCAGGCGGTGGCCGAACGCCTCAAAAATGGGCATCGTTACCCGGACAGCGCGTCCTTCGAGCTGAAGGAGGCCCTGGTGAGGCGGCTGGGACGGCCGGCGGAGTCGATCGTGTTGGGCAACGGCTCCGACGAGATCATCGTCCTCATCTGCCTGGCCCTGCTCCAACCGGGGCTCAGCGCCGTGGTCCCCCGGCCGGGATTTTCGACCTACCGGACGGCGGTCAGGATGACCGGGGCCACGTTTCGGGAAGTGGATTTGTCGGACTTCCGGCAGGACCTACCGGCCATGGCCCGGGCCGTGGACGAGACCACCCGGGTGGTCATCCTGAACAATCCCCACAACCCGACCGGCTCGGCCCTGACCAAGGCCGAGTTGAACTCTTTTGTTCGGGACCTGCCGCCGGACGTGCTGGTCCTCCTGGACGAGGCCTACATCGACTTCGCCGGTCCGGAGGTGGCCCGGGGCCTGGACCTGGCCGACGGCCGGCGTCCGGTGGCCGCCCTGTGGACCTTCTCCAAAATTTACGGCCTGGCCGGGCTGCGGGTCGGGTACGGGGTGCTGCCCCTCGATCTGGCCGGGGTGGTCGAGCGTATCCGGATGCCGTTCAACCTCAATTCCCTGGCCCAGGCCGCGGCCCTGGCCGCGCTGGGAGACACCGGGTTTTTCGAGGAGACCCGGGCCTTGGTGCGCCGCGGGCTGGCCTATTTCTACGAAAAACTCGAGGCCCAGGGTGTCTGGTGTCTCCCCAGCGAGGCCAACTTCGTGCTGGTCAAGATCGAGCCGCACCCGGCCCGGGTGGGGGCGCGGGCGGCCCTGGCCGAGATGAGCCCGGCCCAGGCGGCCCACCAACTCCTGCTCCGGGAAGGAGTCATCGTCCGGCCCCTGGACAACTACGGCCTGCCCCAATACATCCGGGTCACCGTCGGTTTGCCCGAGGAGAACCAGAGATTCATCGCCGCCCTGGCCAAGGTCAGGGGACAATAGCGTGGCCGGTCGGGTGGTGACCATCGACGGCCCCAGCGGCGCGGGCAAGAGCACGGTCAGCCGCCGCCTGGCGGCGCGCCTGGGCTTCCGGTATTTGGACACCGGGGCCCTGTACCGGGCCGTGGCCTGGTCCCTTCTGGAGTCGGGCCGGAAGATTGATGAACCGGCCGACGTGGCGGCGGCCATAACGTCGCTCGATTTGGCGGTGGAGCCTCGTCCCGACGAGTTCGTGGTCATGGTCGACGGGAAGCCCGTCGGGGTCGAGGTCAGGACGTCCGAGGTATCCCGGGCCTCATCCCGGGTGTCGACCATGGCGGAGGTCCGTGGTTTCCTGCTCGACTACCAACGGGACTGCGCTGAAAAATCGGACATCGTGGCCGAGGGCCGGGACATGGGCACGGTCGTCTTTCCCGGGGCCGGCCTCAAATTCTGGCTGGACGCCGCGCCCGAAGAGCGGGCCCGGCGGCGGCACCTGGAACTGATCGGGCGCGGCGAGACGGTGACCTACGAGGCGGTGCTGGCCGCCACTCGGGAGCGCGACGCCCGGGACCGGGCTCGGGAACTGGCCCCGCTTCGTCCGGCCCGGGACATGATCGTCATTGACGCCACAACCATGTCCGCCGATGATGTGGTCGAGGACATGGTGTCGCGGGTGGGTCAAACCTGGCCTGAACTCAAAAAGGGGTTGTCTTCTGTGAACTGATTTGTTATGTAAAAAGGATTACTAACGAGCCGGGGGGCGGGGGACGCCGCCGGCCCGGTAAAACGTGGACAACCTTTAATTCATGGAAACAAGACGTGGAAACCCCAGAACAAACCCAGACCGAAACCAAAACGACTGATGATCCGATCGCCGAGGCCGAGGCCGAAATCGAGGCTCAAAAAGAGATCCCGACCGAGACCCCCGCACCCGCGGAGGCCGACTCAGGCCAATCATCGGCCATGAAAACAGATGAAGACCTGGACTTCGCGGCCATGGTCGACCAGTCCATGAGCCAGATTCAGGAAGGCGAGGTGGCTCAGGGACGGATTATTGAAAAGACCAAGGAATACGTGACCGTTGACATCGGCTACAAATCCGAAGGCGAGATTGCGCTCGAGGAATTCAGGGACCCCAACACCGGCGAGATCAAGATCGAGGTCGGAGACGAAGTCGAGGTCCTGATCGAAAAGCTCGACGACGACGACGGCCTGATCCTGTCCAAGGAAAAGGCCGCCAAGATCAAGGTCTGGGACGAAATCAGCCGCGTCTACCAGGAGGACGGCCATATTTCCGGGATCATCGTCAGCCGGGTCAAGGGCGGCATGAGCGTCGACATCGGCGTGCCGGCCTTTTTGCCCGGCTCCCAGGTGGATCTCCGGCCGGTCCGCAACCTGGACGCCCTGATCGGCCAGACCTTTGATTTCCAGATCCTCAAGTTCAATAAAAAGCGGGCCAACATCGTTCTCTCCCGGCGGGTCCTTCTCGAGAAGGAACGCGAGATCCACAAGTCCAAGACCATGGCCATCCTCGAGGAAGGCCGGATCATGGAAGGGGTGGTCAAGAACATCACCGACTACGGCGTGTTCGTGGACCTGGGCGGCATCGACGGTCTGCTGCACATCACCGACATGTCCTGGGGCCGGGTCGGCCATCCGTCCGAAATGTTCTCCATCGGCGATTCGATCAAGGTCCGGATACTCCAGTTCGACCGGGAGCGGGAGCGGGTGAGCCTGGGGCTCAAACAGCTCAAGGATGACCCGTGGACCGCCGCCGACGACCGGTATCCCCCGGGCACCCGGGTCACGGGCAAAGTCGTTTCCCTGGCCGATTACGGCGCCTTCATCGAGGTCGAGGAGGGCGTCGAGGGCCTGATCCACGTCTCGGAGATGAGCTGGACCCGCAAGATTCGGCACCCGTCCAAGATCCTGACCGTCGGCGATATGGTGGACGCCGTGGTCCTGAGCATCAACACCGACCAGAAGCGCATCTCCCTCGGCATGAAGCAGGTCGAGCCCAATCCCTGGGAAGTGGTCGCCGAGAAGTACCCGGTGGGCACGGTCATCGAGGGTCGGATCAAGAACATCACCGACTTCGGCATCTTCATCGGCATCGACGAGGGCATCGACGGCCTGGTCCACATCAGCGACATCTCCTGGACCAAGCGCATCAAGCACCCCTCGGAGCTGTACAAGAAGGGCGACGAGGTGCGGGCCGTGGTCCTGTCCATCGATAAGGACAACGAGCGCTTCAGCGTGGGGATCAAGCAGCTCGACACCGACCCCTGGGAGGAGATTCCCACCAAATACCAGGTCGGCACGCGCATCACCGGCACCGTAACCAACGTCACCGATTTCGGCATCTTCGTCGAGATCGAGGAGGGCATCGAGGGCCTGATCCACGTCTCCGAGATCTCGCGGGAAAAGGTCAAGACGCCCATCGGTCAATTCGCCGTGGGCGACGCGGTCACCGCCGAGGTGGTGTCCGTGGCCCGTCGCGAACGCAAGATCGGCCTGTCCATCAAGCGTCTCGAGGAATCGGCCAGCAAGGGCGAGTACCACGCCTACATGCGCTCCCAGCGGTCGGCCACGACCCGGCTGGGCGATCTGATCAACGACCTCGATCTCAAGGCCGCCGTCCCGGCCGCCGAAGGAAAAGAGGCCGAGGCCCCGGCTGAGACCGAGGTCCCGGCTGAGGCCCCGGTTGAGGCCGAGGCCAAGGATGAGGCCCCGGCTGAGGTCCCGGTTGAGGCCGAGGCCAAGGATGAGGCTGAGGTCGAGACCAAGGATGAGGCCCCGGCCGAGACCAAGGATGAGGCCCCGGCTGAGGTCGAGGCCAAGGATGAGGCCCCGGTCGAGGCCAAGATTGAGGCCCCGGCTGAGGTCGAGGCCGAGCCAGAGGCCGAGGCCGAGAAGGCTGACGTTGAAAAAAAATAGGTCCCCCGGCCGGCAAGACCGGGCATCGCGGGGGGATTGACCGGAACGGCCGCGCCGGATCGCTCCTTTTCCCGGTGGTCCTCGGGTCGGCCGGCGGAGGCGCCTCTTGGCCCAGAGTAAGGCTCGCATCATCGGCATCATCGCCCTGACGGTGATCGTCGTCTTCGGCGTCATCGGGGCGGTGGCCGTCGGCCTGTGGGGCGGCCGGGACGGCGGGGGCTTTGTCCTGGGCGGCACGCGCATCGGCGTGGTGCCGATCGGCGGCGTGATCGTCACGTCCCGCCGGACGGTTAAATTGCTGGACCGCTACCGCCGCGACGCCTCGATCAAGGCGATCATCCTCCGGATCAACTCGACCGGCGGGGCGGTGGCCCCGTCCCAGGAGATCTACCATGCCGTCAAGCGGGCGGCGGCCAAGAAGCCGGTGGTGGCCTCGTTCGGTTCGGTGGCCGCCTCGGGCGGTTATTACGTCGCCTCGCCGGCGACGCGGATCGTGGCCAACCCCTCCAGTCTGACCGGCAGCATCGGCGTCATCCTGATGGTGACCAACTACTTCGAGGCCCTGAAAAATTTGGGCGTCAAGATCAACATCTTCACCAGCGGCAAGTTCAAGGCCTTGGGCTCACCCTTTATCGAGAAGATGAAGCCCGAGGAGAAGAAGAAGCTCGAGGCCATCCTGGTTTCGGTCCATCGCCAGTTCAGACGGGACGTGCTCGCCGGCCGTCGGGCGACGCTGATGGCCGCCCGGCCGAAGTGGGCCAAAAAGAACTGGACGGCCGCTTACGTCAAGACGCTGGCCACGGGCGAGGTCTTCACCGGCGAGCAGGCCCGGGCCAAAGGCCTGGTGGACGAACTGGGGGGATTGCGGCAGGCGATCCTGGTGGCCAAGCGGCTGGCCAAGATCAAGGGCCGGGCCAGACTGGTCTACCCGCGGCCCGAGGACCGGTCATTGTTCTCGACCCTGTTCGGGCGGCTCTTTGGCGGGGTGACTAAAAAATTGCCGCCGTCAGGGGCCAGCCTGCAGTCCGTCTGGTTGCCGGGGCGGTAGCCTCCGATCGCCCCGCCGGGTCGACGTCCGCCACGAACCGGAGGTAAAAAAAACGCCCCGCCCATTCGGGCCGGGGCATTTTTTTACGCCCATACGTTCGGGGATCAACTCAGACAAACATCCTGACGTCGCCCTGGCCCGCCCGGATGACCTCGGGCGCGTCGTCGATGAGCGACACCACCGACGAGGGGGCGACCGATATCGGTCCGGCGTCGATGACCGCGTCCAGAGCGTGGCCCAGGTGCTGGTCGATGTCATGGGGGTCGGCCAGGACCGTGCCGTCGGGCAGGGTGGCGCTGGTCGAGATGATCGGCGAGCCCAGTTCCCTGACGATGGCCCGGCAGACGTTGTGGTCCGGGACCCGCAGACCGACGGTCTTGCGCTTGGTGAGCATGATCTTGGGCACCAGGTGGGTCGCCTCGAGGACAAAGGTGTAGGGCCCCGGAAGCAGGCGACGCATGGACTTGTAGGCGTAGTTGGACACCCGGGCGTACTGGGATATGTCCTTGAGATCGCAACAGATAATTGAAAAGGGCTTGGTCTTGGGCCGCCTCTTGAGGTGGTAGATCTTCTCGATGGCCCGTTTGTCGCGGAGGTGGCAGCCGATGCCGTAAAAGGTGTCGGTCGGGTAGGCGATGACGCCACCCTTGTTGAGAATGTCTACGACCTGGCTGATGAGGCGGGGCTGGGGATTCTCGGGGTTGATCGTGATTTTCATGGCGTCCTTTTTTTGTGGGCGTCTAATGATAAATTTAAATTCAAAGAACGGTCATGTCAAGCGTGGGATGGGGAGGGGGGATTTTGGGCTGGGTCTGCGGCTGGTGGTGGGCCGGACTGGTGGCGGTCACTCTCTGGGCGGCCATCGAGGACGTCCGGTCAGGGACGCTGCCGATCTGGGGCCTGCTGGCGGCCCTGGTGATCGGCCTGGCGGGCTCGCCTTTTTGTGGGTCCCGGGGTTTTTTTTGGTCGCTGGGCGGAGTATTATGGGGTGGCGGTCTGCCCCTGGCCGCGGCCGTGCTTTTCAGGGCCGTGACCGGCCGGGAGGCCCTGGGCGGCGGGGATGTGGTGCTTTTAGCCTGCGTCGGGGCCTACGTCGGGTCAGCGGCGGTGTTGTTGCTGTTGCTGGCGGTCTGTGTGGCCGTGTTGGTGGCCGGGGCGGTCATGGCCCCTTGGCGGGGCCGGCCGCGGCGGGTCAGGCTGGCGCCGTACGTCTTGGCGGCCGTGATCTTTTATCTGATGGTGAGTTTGTTGTAAGCGGGTTTCATGCTGGTCGAGTTGCACATCAAGAACTTCGCCGTGATCGAGGAGCTGTCGCTCGGCCTGGGGCCGGGCCTGACCGCGGTCACCGGCGAGACCGGGGCGGGCAAGTCGATCATCGTCACGGCCATCAATTTGCTGCTGGGCGACCGGGCCGCCTCGGACCTGATCCGGACCGGGTCGGACGAGGCCGTGGTCGAGGCCCTGCTGGCCGTGGACCAGAACCCCGAGGTGGCGGCCCTGTTCCAGGACCTGGACCTGGGCGAATTTTCAGGCGAACTCCTGGTTCGCCGGGTGATCTCCCGGACCGGGCGCAACAAGGTGATGATCAACGGCCGGCTGAGCACCCTGCAGATGCTGACCCGGATCATGGAGCCACTTTTGTCTGTGGCCGGCCAGCACGAGCACCAGACGTTGCTGCGGCCCGAGACCCAGTTGGCCTTGGTGGACGACTTCGGCGGTTTATGGGCGCGCCGCGAGGAGGTCGGCGGTCTGGTCAAGCGCTGGCGCGAACTCAAGGCCAACCTGGACGATCTCGAAAAACACCGGGAAGACCGTCTCCGCCGGCTGGACCTCCTGCGCTACGAGAAGCGGGAACTGGAGGCGGCCGAGATCAAGGTCAACGAGATCGAGGAGCTTTCGGGCGAAAAAGTCCGGCTGGCCAACGCCGAGCGGCTGCACGCCGTGTTCCGCCAGGGCCACGAGCGGCTGTACGACGAGGCCGGGTCGGTGGTCGAGGTGTTGCGCGCCGTCGAGTCGGAGTTGGAGGGGGCTGAAAAACTCGAGCCCGAGGCGGCCAAGGCCCTCGAGGCGGTCAGGCAAGCCTATTTCCTGGTGGACGACGCCGGGG
>JAHJDS010000376.1 GCA_018812395.1 Pseudomonadota bacterium | reverse complement strand
CGGCTCGGCCCTGTTCACCCGGGGCGAGACCCAAGTCATGGCCACGGCCACCCTGGGCACCGCCTCCGACGAGCAGCGGATCGAGACCCTGGCCGGCGACACCTTCCGGCCGTTCATGCTCCACTACAACTTCCCGCCCTTCTGCGTCGGCGAGGCCCGTCGCCTGTCCGGTCCCAAGCGCCGCGACATCGGCCACGGCGCCCTGGCCCGCCGGGCCGTCGAGGCCATCCTGCCCGATCAGGAGACCTTCCCCTACACCGTCCGGGTGGTCAGCGAGGTCCTCGAGTCCAACGGGTCCTCGAGCATGGCCACCGTCTGCGCCGGGTCCATGGCCCTGATGCAGGCCGGCGTGCCGGTCAAGGACCAGGTGGCCGGCGTGGCCATGGGGCTCATCAAGGAGGACGACCGCCTGGCCGTGTTGACCGACATCATCGGCGACGAGGACCATCTGGGCGACATGGACTTCAAGGTCTGCGGCACCAAGGACGGCGTCACCGCCCTGCAGATGGACATCAAGATCACCGGGCTCAGCCGGGAAATCATGGCCAACGCCCTGGACCAGGCCCGGCGGGCGCGGCTGCACATCCTGGAGATCATGAACCAGGCCATCAGCCGGCCCCGGACCGAGATTTCGCCCTACGCGCCCAAGATCGTGACCATCAACGTCCACCCAGACAAGATTCGCGACATCATCGGCCCCGGGGGCAAGGTCATCCGCCAGATCCAGGCCGAGACCAACTCCCGGATCGACATCGACGACGACGGCAAGGTGAACATCGCCACCCCGGACGACGCCTCGGCCCAACGGGCGGTCGAGATCATCCGCAACCTGACCCAGGAGGCCGAGATCGGCCGGATCTACGACGGCACGGTGGCCAAGATCATGGACTTCGGCGCCTTTGTCGAGATCTTCCCCGGCACCGACGGCCTGGTCCACATCTCCGAGCTGGACCACGAGCGGGTCCACAAGGTGACCGACGTCGTCAAGGAGGGCGACCCGGTCCGGGTCAAGGTCATCGACATCGACCGCAACGGCCGGATCAAGCTCTCGCGCCGCCAAGCCCTCGCCGAGTGAGCGCCGTCGTGACGCCCCCGCCCCAGACCACCCACCGCCTGAGCGTCCTGGACAACGGTGTCCGGGTCATCACCGAGACGCTGCCGTCAACCTACTCGGTGTCGGTGGGCGTCTGGGTCGATTCCGGGTCCCGGGACGAGGCCGATGACGTGGCCGGGATCTCCCACTTCATCGAGCACATGGTCTTCAAGGGGACCGGGCGCCGCTCGGCCCTGGACATCGCCAAGCAGATCGACCGCATCGGCGGCATGGCCAACGCCTTCACCTCCAAGGAGCACACCTGCTTTCACGCCAAGGTGCTCCGGGACCACCTGCCGGTGATGGTCGATCTGTTGGCCGACCTGTTTTTGGCCTCGGTCTTCGACCCCGTGGAGGTCGACCGGGAAAAACAGGTCGTCATCCAGGAAATCAAGATGGTCGAGGACGCGCCCGAGGAGTTCATTCACGTCCTGTTCGGCCGCCACTTCTTCGACGACAACCCCCTGGGCCGCCCGGTGTCCGGGACCATCGACACCGTGGCCGGGCTGGATCGGGAGCGCCTGATCCGCCACATGGGCGACCACTACCTGCCCCGCCGGGTGGTCATCGCCGCGGCCGGGGCCGTCGAGCACGACCACTTCCTGGACATCCTGCGACCCCTGTTCGCCGTCCTGAACCAGCGGCCCGAACCGCCCCGGCCCCTCAAGCCCGAACTACGACCCTCGATCGAGGTCTACCCCCGGGACCTGGAGCAGGTTCACCTCTGCCTGGGGACCCTCGGCCCGGCCGTGACCGACGAGGACCTCTACCCGACCACCCTGCTCAACGTCATCCTGGGCGGCAACATGAGTTCGCGCCTCTTCCAGGAAGTTCGCGAAAATCGCGGCCTGGCCTATTCCATCTGCTCCTTTCTGTCCTCTTACGTCGAGATCGGCTCCCTGGGGGTCTACGTCGCCGTGGACCCGGCCACGACCCATCAGACCCTGGAGATCATCATCGAGCAACTCCGGGGGCTGCTCCGGGGCGACATCGAAGCCGCCGAACTCGGCGCCGCCAAGGAGCACATCAAGGGCTCCATCCTCCTCTCCGCCGAGAACTCCGACAACCGGATGACCCGCCTGGCCCGCAACCTGATCCACTTCGACCGCTACATCCCCTACGAGACCGTCATCGAGAAGATCGAGGCCGTCACCCCGGACGACGTCCAGCGCGTGGCCGAGAAGTTCATCCGGCCCCGGTACCTGAACCTGGTCGTCCTGGGGCCGATTGCCAAGAACGCCTTCAACCCCACCCACCTGGTGTTGTAACCCCGCCATGCCCGGCCCGGAACAAGTGCTCGTCTTCGAGGCCGGGATTCTCGAGCGCCGGGGAGGAGTCCAGGGCTTTTCACCCCAGGTCGATCGCTGGCTGGGCGCGATCCTGTCCCCGGGCGTGTCCCGCTGGCTGCCCCGGGCCGAGGTCGAGAACGATCCGAACTTCAAGCAGATCATTCCGTACCTGGTGCTGAGTTTCGGGGGGCTGGTCTTTCGTTACCGCCGGGGCAAGCGCGGCGCCGAACGGCGGCTCCACGCCAAATTCTCCCTGGGGCTGGGCGGTCACGTCAATCCCGGGGACGAAACCCTGTTCAGCCTGGGGCCGGCGGCCTACGGCCGGGCCTGGCGCCGGG
>JAHJDS010000375.1 GCA_018812395.1 Pseudomonadota bacterium | reverse complement strand
GGGCCGAGGTGAACCGCGTCTTCGAGCCGCTGTATTCGACCAAGGAGTTGGGCACGGGACTGGGCCTGAACATCGCCCAGGGGATCGTCCACCGCCTGGGAGGCCGGATCAAAATCGAGTCCGAACCCGGGAAGGGGACGACCGTCACCATCAGCCTGCCCCGGCGCTTCGAGGAATTGATACTCGACTCACCGCCGGATGAAGCCTCGCCCGAAGAAGGGTGGCCGGCGGACAAAGAGGAATAGAATACCTTCAGACGGACGGGTAATTATCTAAGAACTAACTCGGGCGATGGGCCAACTAATGTCATCAGGTACCAGGGCAGCGGGGCCCGCATGGGGATCTCGTTGCCCGGCGATTCCCGCACCAAACCCATCGAGATGTCTCTTAGCCGGGCCTCGAAACCATCCAGGCTGATGGTCGGGTAGTTCCGGCCGGCCACGAATCCGCTCCGGGGGCAGGTCCGGCCCTTCCCGGCGACGCTGGTCGGGACGCCGTACACCCGGCAGGTGATCGGCCGCAGGTCGTACAACGCACAGGCGTTGTCCACCAGGAGCGGGCAATCGATCCGCTCCCGGGAAAAGACCTCGTCGGTCAGCCGGCCGCCGCTAAGCAGGGCCTCGTATTTCCGGGCCGCCTTGGCGGCCTGGCGCTCGACCCGGCGTCGTTCCTGTCGCGGCAGGTCCCGGACGGCCCGGGCGATTACGAAACCCTCGACGGCGCTGACCAGAAAGACCGCCCGGCAGCAATCGTCACACCCGGGCCGGCACCTGACCGGTTCGGGATGCTCGGCCGCGATTTTCGAGAAAAGGCGGTCCGCCTCCCTGGCCAGGGAATCGAGGTGGCCCTGGGCCGCGCGCCCGGACGGAGTGTTCAGGGGATCGTGGTTCACTGGGGCGTCTTCTCGAATAGTGACATCAGTTGCTCCTCGGGATTACGGCCATTATTCCGGAGATTATTTAACAAAGAAACCGTCGAGTTGGTCCAAACGGTTGAAGTCCGATCCATCCTTGTACGTATAGCTGAGGCTGTACCTACTTCCAATCAAGAATCTCGATCTTGAGCCGGCCGACCACCGACTCCAGGTCCAGCACGCCCCGGCCCAGGCCGTAGACCAGCCGCAAGTGCCCGGCGTCGGCCGGGAACTGGTCCCAGGTCGGGTCCAAGGGCACCCAGCGTCCCAGCCAGACCTCGGCCCAGGCGTGATACAAAAACCGCCCGCCCCGCAGCACCAGTCCGACCGCCACCCGGGCCGGGACCCCGGCCGCCCGGGCCAGGGCCACGAACAGGACCGAGTGCTCGTTGCAGTCGCCCCGGCGGTGCTTGAGCACGCTCACCGCGTCCGGCGCCGGACCGATGGGCCGCTTGTCCAGGGTCTGGAACACCCACTTGTACAGGCGTGTCACCGCCCGGACGGCGTCTTTGGTGGGACCCAGAATGGCCTTGGCACGCTGCTTGACGGCCGGGTGGTCGGACTGGATAAAGGTCGACGGCCGAAGCCACTTTCGGTGAGCGGGGGAGGGCAGGGGATAGGTCGTCCCGGTGCCGTAAGCCGGCGCGGTGACGGTCAGGACGTTCCCGGTCAGCTCTTGTCCCCCCCCGGTCAGGGCCAACCCCCGCACCTTGATACCCATCAATCTGACCCGCAGCCGACGGAGTTGGATCCCCGGCGGCGGTATCCGGCCCGTGACCTTGATCGACAGCACCCGGTAGAGGTCCACCGCGGCCCGGAGAGGCGAAGCGACCTTGCCAATCAGCCGGGTGACCTTCTGCCCCATCGGTCCGTCCTGGAGGTGAAGCTGGCCGTCGGGGCGGATCTCGACGTAGATCCTGGTCAGCCGCCGGGTGACGTCGGCCGCGAGCAGGGTCTGGCCGCCTTTCTTGATTCGGCGAAACGAGGCGGTGTAGGGCGACAGGGTCAGCGTCGGCGGCTCAAAAACAGAGCCCGTGATCTTGGTCTTGCCGGCCCGGGCCTGTTGCTGGAAGTACAAGGTGGCCATGGGCGAAATGAGCAGCGGCCCCTCGAGTCGGAATTCGCGTCGCCCCTCCGCCCCGCTGAACCGGTAGTGGACCACCAGTTTGCGACCGCGGACCAGGCCGCGGACCAGGTGCCGCTGCCCGTCGCCCTGAAGGTTGTGCTCGAAGCTCAGCACCCTCAGCCGGGCGTCGGTCCGGCAGACGAACTCCAGGGTGATCCGGCTGACCTTGTCCCCCAGTTTGAGGGCCATCAGTCCCCGGTCGCGGAACAAATACCCGCTGGCGGTTCGGCGGCGGCTGAGGGTCATCCGGCCGATGGGGCTGCCGGCCAGCCGGATTTCGTAGCGGCCGCTGACGAGGGCGGAGGGGGGCGCCTTGGTCGTCGCCGGCGGGGAATCCGCCGCGCCGATCGCCAGGGCGAGCAACGCCGCCAGGGCCAAAGGGACAGGCCTCATCACAACCCCGCCAGCCTCCGGGAATGTCGGATTGACTCCTGGTACTGGTCCTCGGTCAATCCGGCGCCCAAGGCCACCAGGCGCGCCCGGGCGGCGGTCATGATGTCGCCCGGGCCGTGGGCGTCCGAGTTGATCACCAGGGCGGC
>JAHJDS010000374.1 GCA_018812395.1 Pseudomonadota bacterium | reverse complement strand
TAGACATAGCTGTCTATCCCCCGTTAGGTTTGATTGTTTGGATCGCCCCCAATACAACCTGTTGAAAATAGTGTCTTTCCAACCGTCATAAAATCATGCTTTAGAATATGCTCACAGCATGAATCCTGTATTTGATTTATTGATTAAGAATGGAGTATCTATACATATTTAGTGTGTTATGTCAAGGAAAAAAATGATTATAGGAAATAAAAAATAATAATAAAGTGAAAAAGCCCATAAAGTATAATTCTGGGGCGCTTTCTAAAAATGTACAGTGACGGTATTGACCTGACAGTCGCCTCCAGCTGGTGGGTGCTTAGCGGCTTTCTTATTAGAGGCCTCCCGTGCCGGTTGGTCAAGTCCTTGAAATCCAAACCTTAATACGGCTCATTGCCTCCTCGTAGGTCACCCGGGTGCGCCAGCCCAGTTCCGTCTGCGCCTTGGTCGTGTCCACGTCATTGTCACGGCCCGTCAGCGCCGCGCCCAACCGGGTTACTGGCGGCCGCCAACCGAACGGCCGGCAGATTGCCTCGCACAGCGCCCCCAGCCGCCAGGCCGTCCGGAACGACAAATTGCCCCGAGGGGCCTTGCCTACCAAGGCCGACAGGTCGGTCATGTACCTCTGCCAGGTCACGTCCCAGTCGTCCCGCAGGAAATAGGTCTGCCCGGCCGCCCGGTCCACCGTCCCGGCCAGCACCAAGCCGTCCAGCAGATTGTCGATGTATATAAAGGCCGAACTGTGGCGGCCTTGGTCCACCAGGGGCACCCGCGACTTCAAGAACTGGCGCAGCAACTCGCTCACCCAGACGCTGCCCGGCCCGGTCACGTTGGACGGCCGGACAATGACCACCCCGCGCGGGAAACGGTCGTTGAAGGCGTTGACCACGCCTTCGGCGTCCAGCTTGGCGTCGTTGTAGGGCACGCCCGTCTTATGGCCCGGGTCGCGCTCGGTCAGGCCCTTGAGGTGCCGGTCCACGCCCATGGCCGCGATCGAACTGGCGTACACGAACCGCCCGGCCCGGCCCGCGCAGGCCTCGAGCATATGCCGCGTGCCGTCCAAAATCGAGGCGTAAAACTGCCTCTTGCGGCCGTAGTCCAGGACCCGGGCCGCCAGGTGATAGACCACATCGATCCCCTCACCGATCCCGGCCAGGGTGTCCGGCGCGGTCACGTCGCCGCTCCGTTTTTCGTCCACCAAAGCGTCGATGCGACCGGTGTCATAGCCGGGCAGGACCAGGGCCCGGACCCACCAACCTTGCTCCTTCAACCTCTGGCACAGCCCGGACCCGATCAGGCCCGTGGCGCCGGTGATCAAGGCCTTCATGTCACCCTCCGCCGGTCGTAAATCCCAAATAGCATCATGCGGCGTCGGACGCCTGTTGGCCAGGCCACCCGGCCTTCAACTCAGCACCACCAAGGCGTCCGCGGCCACCGGCCGGCCTTGGCGTAAAATAACCGGGTTGACGTCGATCTCCTCGATCCGCTCGTGCTCGAGGCCGATCCGGCCCAGGGCGATCAGCATCTCGGCCAGGGCCTCCACGTCCGCCGCCGCCAGGCCGCGGACCGCCCCCAAAATCTTTCGCGCCCGGATCTCACCCATCATCTCCCGGGCGTCCCGCTCGGTCAGCGGGGCCACCCGGAACGAGACGTCCTCCAGAATCTCGGCAAAAATCCCGCCCAGGCCGAACATGACGCACGGGCCGAACTGGGGATCGCGCGTCAGCCCCATGACCAATTCCCGTTGGCCCTGGATCATCTCCTGGACCAGGACCGCCCGGTCCGGACCATCGAGGTTGTCCATGATGTCCTCGAAGGCGGTCCGGGCCTCCTGGTCATCTCTGACGTCCAGCCGGATCAGACCCTTCTCGCTCTTGTGGGCCACGGCGGCCGAACATCCCTTCAGCACCAGCGGATAACCGATCTCATGGGTCGCCCGGCCCAGATCGTCGACGTCTTGCACCAGTAATTCCCGGGTGATTGGGATCTGATACGCGGCCAGGATCTGTTTGGACTCGTACTCGGACAGCGTGGTACGGCCCTCGCTCAACGCCTTGTCGATGATTTCCATTCGCGCCTCGTGAGTTCGCTTTGGCTGAGTGGTCGTTCAAGAATTGGCCCGGTCGGCCTCGATTCTCTCCAGAAATTTCCCGCGCTCCCGCAACAGTGACAACGACCAGGCCGCCCGTTCGATGGACTGATAGACGAGGATCTTGTCTTCTTGTTCAAACCGCCGGCCGACCTGCCCCCGGTTGGGGCCGTACAGCCAGGCCACGACCGGCTTGCTTTTTTCTCTCGGCAGGGCCTGGTTGACGCCCTCGGACACGTCCAGGAATTCGAACCGGGGCAGGTCCGGGGCGATGCTCATCATCAGGACACTGTCCACCCCGGGGTCATCCAGGACGGCCGTCAGGGCCACGGGATAGACCTCTCTCAGCCCGTGCCGCATCACCGCCGGCCAGAGGTCCAAGGGGTTGCCCAGGGGCATCCATTCCGGGGACAGGTCCGCCACCGCCTTGATCGTGGCGTCGGCCAGGGTCGCCGGGCAAAGGCCGTATTTCTCGAGGGCGTCACTGGCCATGATCCCGCCGGCGCCGGTGACGGTGATGACCGCCACCCGGTCGCCCGGCATCGGCGGCTGGTTAAGCAGGGTCCGGACCGCCTCGCCCATCTGCCAGTCCTCGTCCAGGAACAACACCCCGGCCTGCCTCAGGGCGGCCTCGTAGATCCGGTAATGGCCGGCCAGTGACCCGGTGTGGGAGGCCACGGCCCGGGCCCCGGTCTCGCTCTTCCCGGTCTTGTACACCAGCACCGGTTTGGTGCGGGAAACCCGGGCGGCCAAGGACAAGAAATCCCGGGTCCGCTCCAGGCCCTCCATGTGGACGGCGATGATTTTTATATCCGGGTCGTCGCCCAGATACTCCAGGGCCTCGCAGAACCCGACGTCGCAGGCGTTGCCCAGGTCGATGCCCTTGCCGATCTGGCCGCTGAAGTTGTCCGCCCCCACGAAAAACACCCCGGACTGGCAGATCAGCCCCACCGGCGATTTCTCCCTGACCAGGGGCATGAACGAGGTGGTCAGGCGGTTGAAGTTGTTGACCACGCCCAGGGTGTTGGGCCCTAAAATCCGGGCGCCGTTTTGCCGGGCCAGGGCGACCATCTCGGCCTGCAGCTCCCGGCCCCGGGCGTCGGCGTCCCCGAACCCCTGGGTGACGACGATGATGGCCTTGACCCCGGCGGCGACGCATTCGGCCACGCTTGTAAGCACCAGGTCCCGGGGCAGGCTGATGACGGCCAGGTCGATGGGTTGGGCCGCGGCCTGGACGTTGGGCCAGGCCTTGACCCCCAGGATCTCGTCGGCCTGGGGATTGATCGGGATGATCTTGCCCGGAAAGCCGTACTCGAGCATGTTCTCCATGAGATTGTACGATCCGGGTCCGCTCCGGCGGCTGACGCCGATGAGGGCCACGCTGGCCGGCTCCAGGAAGTGCTTCACCAGAGATCCTCGGTTTGACGTTGAACGGGAACCGGGCTAACGGTGCTGGTCAATCAGGCAGTTGACCGTGTAGGCCCGGCCCCCGGCCCCGTCGTCCGCCGGCACGACGCCGTGCATCTCGTTCTCGAACCCGGGGTAGTGGTTGTCAAAGTCCTGGCCCCAGGCCAGGTAGTCGATGATCTTGATCGTGTCTTCGGTAAATCTCTCCCCGGGCATGATCACCGGGATGCCCGGCGGATAGGGCACGACCATCACCGCGCTGACCCGGCCCAGCAGGTCCTCGACGCGCACCGGCTCGACCCGGCCCCGGACCAGGGCGTCATAGGCCTGGCCCGGGATCATGGCCTGCTCGGGCATGACGGCGTAGATGTCGTGCATCACGCTGACCAGGTGGTCGTCCTTGAGGCGCTGGTGCATCCGGTCGCAGAAGTCGCGGAGCCCGAGGCCGCGGTAGACCGCCGGGTGGGCGGCGACCAGGTCGGGGAAGATCTCGTCCAGCGGCGCATTGGCCTCGTACTTGTCCCGGAAATCGAACAGTTCGGCCAGGAGCGTCCCGGACTTGCCCTTGGTGATGCCGATCGAGAACAGGACCAGGAACGAGTAGGAGCCGGTCTTCTCGACGACCACGCCCCTGGTCCGCAGAAACGCCGAGACAATAGCCGCCGGGACGCCTCGCTCGGCCATCCCCCCGTCGGCCTCGATGCCCGGCATGAGGATGGTCACCTTGATCGGGTCGAGCATCACGTAGTCCGGGGTCAAGGGTCCGAAGCCGTGCCAGGCGGCGTCCGGGTCCAGGGTCCAGGCCGACGGGTCGCGGGACAGCCGCTCGGGGTCGGCGTCCTCGATTTCAGGGGGCTGCCAGACGCCGAACCACCAGTCGTCGCCCATCTCCCGGCCGATCTGGGCCATCTTCTGGCGGAAGGACACGGCCTCGTCGATGGTCTCCTGGACCAGGACCTCCCCGGCCGGTCCGGCCATCATCTTGGCCGCCACGTCCAGGGAGGCGATGATGCCGTACTGGGGCGAGGTCGAGGTGTGCATCATGAAGGCCTCGTTGAACCGCTCGTGCTCGAAGTTCTCGCCCGCTTGGACGTGGACCATGGAGGCCTGGGAAAAGGCGGCCAGGAGCTTATGGGTGGACTGGGTGGCATACACGGTCGGGCCGTCGTGGCCCTCTCCGCCCTCCACGGCGTCCGACTCGCGGTGCATGGCGTAGCGTCCGGCGTAAAGCGGGTGTCGGCAGGCGTAGGCGTACCAGGCCTCGTCAAAGTGGAGGTTGTCCGCCTTGCCGGCCAGCTTGTCCCGGATCAGGCCGGCGTGGTAGCACAGGCCGTCATAGGTCGAGTTGGTGACCACGGCCAGCCGGACCTCGTCTTGATCCTTGGTCAACGGGCTCTGATCGATCTTGTTGGCGATGACCCCGGGGTCGAACTCGGCGAGGTGGATGGGGCCGATGATGCCGTACTGGTTGCGTGACGGGATCAGGTACACCGGCCGGGTCCGGGTCAGGATGATCGAGTGGAGGATGGACTTGTGGCAGTTGCGGTCCACCAAGACCACGTCATCGGGGGTGAGGGTCCCCTGCCAGACCATCTTGTTGGCCGTGGAGGTGCCGTTGGTCACGAAGTAGGTCCGGTCCGCGCCGAAGACCTTGGCCGCCGCGGCCTCGGCGTCGCCGAGCACGCCGGTGTGCTCCATCAGGGACCCCAGTTCGGGCACCGAGACCAACAGGTCCGAGCGCAGGGTGTTCTCGCCGAAGAACCGGAAGAACTGCCTCCCCGGCGGTGACTTGAGAAAGGCCACCCCGCCCATGTGTCCCGGCGTGTGCCAGGAGTACTTGTACTCCCGGGAGTACTCGACCAGCTCCTTGAAGAACGGCGGCCAGACCCGGGCGGCGTAGCCGCGGACGGCCTGCTCGATCCGGCCGGCGACAAAGGTCGGCGTGTCCTCGGTCAGCCAGACGTAGCCGTTGATTCGCCGGACCACCTCCAGGGGCAACTGGGCCACGGCCAGCCGCTCGGTGGTGAGGAACACGGGCACGTCCGGGTTGCGCCCCCGAATGAACCGCAGCAACTCGAGCGGCGACATCGCCCCTGTTGGGGACATGTCCCAGTCCAGCAGGACGCAGCCGATCTCGGTGTGGGCCGTAAACAGCTCGGCCCCGTCCCGGCAGGTGATCGCGTCCCTGACCTCTAAGTCCATGGTCTCGAGTTCCTCGACGATCCCGTACAGGGCCTGGGCCGTGGCCGTGTCCTGATCCAGCTCATCGTCCACGACCAGGACGGAAAAGGTCTTGTGCCACTCCATGGTTCACCTTCCTCCGCGCCCACCCGGGCGGGCGGGCAGTGGGGGTTCATGGCCGCCGGGGCCAACTCATTCCGAGTCAGGCTCGGCCCGCCATTCGGGCCGCCGCAGGTGGTAGATGACCAGCGGCGCCCCGCAGAGCACCACCACGCCGACCACCAGAAAGGCGACGTAAAAGACCTTGTTCCGGACCCCGGCCAGCGGCAGGAACCCCAGGCCGATGGCCGCCACTGACCCCAGGACGCCCACGCCGGACACGAGCCACATCCCCGGATTGCCGCCCGGCACCCGGTAGGATCGGGCCACGTCGGGCCGGAGGTAGCGCAGCCTGATCGCCGCGCCGAACATCAGGATGTACATGATCAAATAGAGCTGTGAGGTCAGGGCGCCCAGGATCCAGAAGGCGTTGTTGACGTCGAGCGACAGAAAGACGACCACGGCGTAGACGGTGACGATCGCCCCCTGGATCAGCAGCATGTTCACCGGGATGCGCCTGGAGTTGAGCTTCTGGAAGAAGGGCGGGATCAAGCCGTCCTTGGCCGAGGCGAACAGGCCCTTGCTCGGGCCGACGATCCAGGTGCTGGCCCCGGCCATGGCCCCCACGGCCACCAGCAGGGCGATGACCGG
>JAHJDS010000373.1 GCA_018812395.1 Pseudomonadota bacterium | reverse complement strand
GGACTCGACTGAAAACGGTTGTTCTGGCATTGTAATGGTGGTTGTTCATGCGGCCCTCCAAGTTCGAGCTGATGACTTTGTCAATCACCAGTCTCCATGCTTGGAACCGTGTGAACAACCTCTTTAGCAATTACACCTAAGTACCCCTCACGGTCGTACAGCATTACTCGGTTCCAACTAAGGCAACCCTTGTCACTCCGACAAATAGGATGCGCGGCCGTAAATGGGTCGCCCGCGCCCCAGGCCACTGGGCCGCGAGGCGACACCAGCGGCCAAACCTTTATCCCCTCTGCCCTCGGCAGGGGGGGGAGAGGGCCAGGGTGAGGGGGTGCGTGGCCGCAAGCCTGAAAATGATTTTCATCTATTTTGGGTTGTCTTTGGCCCCAAACCCAGCCATAATGATCCCAACTGTTTCTTTCCAGGAGTCTGCCAATGGCCCAATGCAAATGGCCAGATGAAAGGATCAAGAAAAAAGTCTCCGAAGATTTTTTTAATCGCCTTAAAAGATGTCATCGAAAGGCCGAGCCGGGCCACGAGTTCTGTATCTTCCACATTCCTCTTGTTAAAAAGCGGGACAATCCGTGCCTGGCCAAAGACTTCACGGAGCGTTTCTACCATATAATTCAAGAGGACGAGGCCGACAAGACCGGTGCGGAACGTGATTTCACCGGCTTCGAGTTCCCTGATGGATTCGAGTTGAAGGGCCATGACTTCCGGCCAAGCTACGAAAGAGGAGGCCCCGACACAACAGGTATAAAAAACGTCGAGCCGGTTAACTTTGAATTGTGTGTATTCGGTGATAACGTTTCCTTGACTGAATGCAAATTCGGAAACCAGGCAGATTTTACACAAGCGACATTCGGTAAACAATCGTTATTCTATGGGCGGATGTTGGACCATTTTGAATTCTTATACATAACCAGACGTTCCACCTTGGGATTCTTCAAATCAATATTCGGCGACGATACGGTTTTTAATGAGGCGACGTTCGGCGACTGGGCTGGTTTCTCACAAGCAACGTTCGGTGATCGGGCGAACTTCGAGAATACTACATTCGGGGACCGGGCGGAGTTTCAAGCAGCACGATTTGGACGTAGGGCGAGGTTTTTTGAAGCGACATTCGGCCATGGAGCAGAGTTCCGCGGAGCAACATTCGGCGGCTCAGCCGACTTTCATCTGGCGAGCTTCGGTGATAAAGCCGATTTCCGAGGGGCCCGGTTCGGAGACCGTACTTTTTTCATTGAGACAAAATTCGGCGACCGGGCTAGATTCACAGCCGCCCGGTTCGGCGACCAGGCAGGGTTCGACAAGGCAGTTTTTAGGGGTGTGGCCTGGTTTAACAGTCTGGGCGGCTTTGAACAAACCAATCTTGAAAATGTTCTGGCCAAAACCATAGAAGACAGCCAATCTGATAAAGCACGGTCGGAATATGATCGCCAGTTGACCGGCAACCTAGTCCGTCCCGCCCCACCTGATCTCAGCTTCGTAGACACCTCCTTTCACGGTCCGGCCATCTTCCACGACGATGACCTGTCACGGACCCTGTTCCAGCAGGTGGACATGACCTGGCTGTCTTTCCTCTACTCCCAGATAAACCAGACCCGATTCATCGGCTGTACCTGGGGCCGGGACCGCAGAAAATATTTTTGGTTCTTGCCTATCTCCCGTCAGCGTTTTTTATTTGACGAACGGCTGACCGGGTCCGTGATCAAAAGGCGACCGGTGTATGTCTCAAACTGGCGGTGGTTCTTTGCAATCACAGATGATGAATGGGACAGAATTCACGACGAGATGGAAAAGGGTGTCCCGGTCAACTTCCACCGCATTAATGGCCGGCTTCATGTCCGATTCAAATGGTCCTACGACCTGGCATGGGATTTCCAAATTGACCGCGCCCGAACCCGGCCCATTGACGTCCAGTCCGTAGCCTTGCAACTCAAGCAGTCGCTGGAAAATACCCGGGAGCCCATTGCAGCCGGAGACTTCCACTTCGCCAATATGGAAATGAAGCGGCTGCACAACGTCTACGACCCGGCCCGCATCGGGGATCAACGCCCGGAAAGAACTTGGCGTTTGTCCCGGACATGGTTCCAGCCCGACCGTCGCAAACGTCCCTATCTCAGCGGTCACCGCTGGCGAGCTCGGATGCTCGGGCTTTACAAGGCCCTCAACGGATATGGGGAGCGCTACATTCGGACGGCCTTCTGGATTTTACTCTTGATCGGGATAACGACCGGCCTCTACTTCTGGCTGACCTCCATTGAACAGGCCACCTTGCTATCCTGCCCCAAAGGCCGCGCCTGCGTGAACGTGGCTAACGAATTCAATTGGTGGAAACACCTCGGCTCCTGTCTGGTCTACTCCGTCCAACACGTCTTGCCCCTCAAGTTTTACGGAACGGACCTATACATGCTCGGCTTCAAGGTCAAGGCCATCACCCTCGCTCAGACCATCTTCGGAACCGGCCTATTCACCATGTTCATCCTGGCCCTGCGCTCCCGTTTCCGGCGATAGGCCGGACTTCCCGCGCGGCGCCATTCCTCATTATCGCGCCGCGCAGGTAATTAGGTCTGCATCGCAGGATCATTGCGATGATGACGGTCACGGTACAATCGCTGGTGTTCAAGGGGTTCTCAGGGGTACGGCGTCCCCTGAGTGGCGGGGGAGTCCAGAGGGGCCTCGCCATGGAGGCCCCTTTGGGCCTCGGGGGTCTGGGGGCTGGCAGAAGGCCCCAGATCGATAGACGATCTTCTTCCTTTAACAAATCAAAACAAAAAGCCCCGGCGATCTGATTCGACCGCCGGGGCGTGCAACGTGACAAATTAACTTTCGTTTGTCAGTCCACCAGCCCGTGCTCCTTCAACCCCTTGACGATCTTTTCGGGGGTGATCGGGAAGTCGGTAAACGTGATCCCGGTGGCGTTGCGGATGGCGCCGGCGTAGGCCTGGGCGGCGCTCATGGCCACGCTCATCCCCGCCTCCTTGGCCCCGAAGGGACCGGTCGGGTCCTCGCTCTCGACGATGATCGGGGTGATGGGCGGCATGTCCACACTCAGCGGCAGCTTGTAGTCGGCCATGGTCGGGTTGAGGCAGTGGCCGCCGGCCCAGCGGTGGGCCTCGGTCAGCATGCCGCCCTGCCCGCCCATGGCGAAGCCGCCCTCGAACTGGCCCTCGACCACGGCCGGGTTGATGGCGTGGCCGCAGTCCTGGGAACAGACCGCGTTCAGGACCGTGACCCGGCCGGTCTCGGGATCGACCTCGACCTCGACGATGGTCGTGCCAAAGCTGAACGTCTCGCTGAGTTGCCCCTTCGGGTTCTTGACCCACTCCCGGCGGTGATCCACCCGTGGGGCGAAGGCGCCCTTGCCCATCACCGGCCGGTTCTGGATGAGCCCCATGCGGATGACCTTGGCCAGGGGCAGGCCCTTGTCCGGCGCGCCCTCGACGTAGACCATCCGGTCCTTTAGCCTCAGGTCGGCCTGGTTGGCCTCGAGGGCCTCGGCGGCGATCTCGAAGATCTGGTCCCGGGCGTCCTCGGCCGCCAGCCTGACGGCGTTGCCGCCGGTGAAGGTGGCCTGCATCGAGTAGGCCCCGGGGTCGTTGGCGGTGACCTCGGTGTCGGCGCTGATGAGCTGGACCTCGTCCATGGGTAGTCCGAAGACCTCGGCCGCGATCTGGACCAGCATGTTGTCGTTGCCCTGGCCATTGTCCACGACGCCACTGATGACGGTCGCCCCGCCGTCTTCGTTGAATTTCACGAACGCCTGGGAGCCGCCGCGGATGCCGAGTGGAAAACCGGTCTGGACCGAGTTGTTGCCGATGCCGATGCCCCGCCACTTGGGCAGCTTACCGTATTTTTCGCGCCAGCCGGCGGCTTCGGCCGCCTGGTCAATCGTCTCGATCAGGCCGCAGGACTGGACCTTGCTGCCGGTCGGCGTCACCTCGCCGGTCTGCCTGGCGTTGCGTCGCCGCATCTCGACCGGGTCGATGCCCAGTTCCTCGGCCATCATGTCGAGCTGCAGGTCCACGCCACCGGCAAAGGCCCGGCCGTGGACCCGGATCATGCCCCGGACCGGCTTGTTGGTATAAACCCGAAAGCCGTTGTAGCGCATGTTGGGCATGCGGTAGGTCTGCTCCAGGCACTGGCAGGGGACCGAGGTGGCGATGCCGGCCGTGGAGGAATAGGCCCCGCCGTCCATGTAGCAGGTCATGTCCCGGGCGATGACTTTTCCGTCCCGATCCACGCCGGTCTTGACGGTGAAGATCATCGAGTGGCCCTGGCGGGTGGCGATGGTGTTTTCCTCGCGGGTGTAGACCAGCTTCACCGGCCGGCCGGTCTTGACCGACAACAGCGCGGCGATGTACTCGCCCGGGAAGACGTCGGACCGCCCGCCGAATGCCCCCCCGATGTAGCACTTGCGGACCGCCACCTTGTTGAGCGGTATGTCGAGGGCGTTGGACAGGGCCTTGGCCTTTTGATGAGGCGCGGCGTTGGGCATCCAGACCTCGAGGTTGCCGTGGGCGTCATACGAGGCGACCACGGCGTAGGGCTCGGTCATGAAGTATGACTCTTCCTCGGAGGTGAAGGTGTCCTCGCGGACGAGATACGACTCCTTGAAGCCGGCCTCGACGTCACCGACGTCGATATGGACGTGGACGTTGAGGTTGCCCGGGAAGTCGTCGTGGATCAGCGGCGCGCCTTCGGCCAGGGCCGAGGGCGGATCGAACACGGCCGGCAGGACCTCGTAATCCACGTCTATCAGCCCGGCGGCGTGAAGGGCCGCGTCGAGGTCGGTCGCGGCCACGGCGGCCACTTCCTCGCCGACGTACCTGACCCGGTCGATGGGCAGCATGAGCTGGTCGCGGGTGTAGCGGAACACGCCCCACTTGACGCCCTTGGTGTCCTTATGGGTGATGACCGCCTTGACGCCGGGGACCTTCTCCGCCCGGGAGGTGTCGATGTTCAGGATCCGGGCGTGGGCGTGGGGGCTCCGGAGCACGCCGGCGTGCAGCATCCGTGGCAGTTTGATGTCCGCGGTGAAGACCGCGTCGCCGGTGGCCTTGAGCGGGGTGTCGATCCGGGGGACGCTCCGGCCGATGAGGCTGTCGGTGGCCATCAGCTTTCCTCCGCGGCGGCCAGGGTGGCCTTGACGATCTTGGCGTAGCCGGTGCACCGGCAGACGTGCCCGGCCAATGCTTTTCGTACCTCCGTCTCGGTCGGCCTCGGGTTATTTTGCAGCAGGTGTGTCCCGGCGATGAGCATCCCCGGGGTGCAGAAGCCGCACTGAATGGCGTGGCCGTCGACAAAGGAGCGCTGCAGCGGGGTCAGTTCTCCGGCCCGGGCCAGGCCCTCGACGGTGATCACTTCTTGCCCGGCCGCCTCGAGGGCCAACGTCAGACAGGCCCGCCGGGGGACGCCGTCCATCAGGACGGTGCAGGTCCCGCAGGCCCCTTCGCCGCAGCCCTCCTTGACGCCGGTCAGTTCCAGGTCCTCCCGGAGCACCTCGAGCAGGGTTTCGTTGGGCGACACGGCCAGGGAGTGCTCCTCGCCGTTGACTCTCAGGGTCAGGACTTGTTTGGTCACGCCTCGCCTCTCGCCTTTTCCTTTTCGATCTCCTGGGCCAACCACCGGAAATTCTTGTTGGAGATGATGGCCTGCATCCGCTTGCCGGACGGCAGGCGGCCCTTGAGGTCGATCTCGTCCGCCCGGTCGATCAGGGTCTGACCTTCGGGGGGTCCGGTGAGCACGCCCCGGACGCGGAGGATCATTCCGGCGTAGGCCCGCACCTGCCCGTCGCGTTCGCGGACCGTGGCGGCCGATACGGACAACTCTGATGCGTGTCGGTCGAAGAACCGCCTCGTCTCCTCGGCGGTGGGCCGAGTGCCCAGCAGGTGGTGGGTCAGGGCCACGGCCCAATCCCGGCGGTCGTCCGGGCGCTCGTCGTGCTCGGCCAGGTCGTTGAGGACCCGCAGAAAAACGTAGGCCGTGCTCAGCTCGATCAGGGTCTCGCAGCGGCGGCGCAGCCGCTGGTCGGCCCATTTCCGGAAGAGGCGAAGGGCCACGGCTCAGGCCCCGGCGGCGGCGAACGCCGCCCGGACCGCCCGGCGGACGGCCACGCCGACCATGTCCCGCCGGTACTCGTCGCTGGCGCCGAGGTTGTTGACGATGCTCCCGCCGCACTGGACCATGGCCGACTCGGCCGCCCGCCCCAGGACCTCGGGCTCGGCCGCGGTGCGGACCAGCATCCGTTCGGCCTCGGCCGCCCATATGGGTTGGGCCGCCGCGGCGCCGACGATGATCCGGGCCCGGTCGATCTTGCCCTTGGAGACCGAGACCAGCGCCCCGGCCGAGATGAGCGGAAAGTCCATGGCGCTACGCCAGGCGATCTTCTCGTAGTGGGCCCCGGTCCCCTCGGCCGGAAAGAAGAGTTTGACGCCGGTCAACAACTCGTCGTCGGTCAGGGTGAACGGCGCTTCGCCCTTGCCGCTGAACAGGTCCGGCACCGGTACCCGGCGCTGGCCGCCGGCGCTCTTGAGGATCGCCATGGCCGAGTAGGCGGCCAGCATCACCGCCCCGTCCGACTGACAGACGCTGGAGCACTCCTTGGAATCCTCGACCACCAGGCACTTCTGGCCGCCCATCTTGAGGCACCGCTCGAAGCCGTCCCGCCAGAAGCGGCTCTGGTTGAAATACCGGCACCGGGTGTTGAGCAGCAAATTGCCGCCGATGGTCCCGGCGTAGTGCTGCAGGGTCACCGCGCCCACGGACCGGAGCGCCTCGGCCAGGGCCGGGAAGTGATCGAGCACGGCCGGATGCTGCATGACCTCGATCAGGCTGGTCATGGACCCGATGGTCAGCCCGCCCGGGTCCTCGGTGATCCCCTCGAGTTCAGCCAGGTCCTTGAGGGAGATGACCAGATCGGGATTCTTGACGCCCTGTTTGAGGTTGACCAGCAGATCGGTCCCCCCGGCCAGCCAGGCGGCGGCCCCTTTTTCATTTTTCAGTTTAAGGGCTTCCCCCAAATCACCGGGGGCGATATAATCGAACTCCGGCAGGCGCATGGTGACTCCAACGGCCGCGGGGGGGGCGGCCGTTCCGGCGCTTGACACCGTCCCCCGCCGAAGCTATTATGTAGCGATTTAACCGCCACATTATGGCACCATCAGACTGCCTGTCAAGAGCTTTCGGCCCCCGGGGCCGGTCCGATTGCGGCCCCGAGGCACAGGGGGGAGACCAGGGGCCGAAGTTCCGTAAATCACCACGAGCCAAAGGAGATCGTCGTGGGCGACCTCAGTGACCTGACCGTGCTGTCCCTGGAACAAGCCACCGTGCTGCCGTTCATGACCTACCGTCTGGCCCAGGACGGGGCCCGGGTGATCCGCCTCGAACACCCGGTCTACGGCGATCCCAACCGGCTCATCGGCGACAACGCCCTGGGCGAGGAGCGGATGAACATCTACTACCTGTGCATCAACGCCGGCAAGGAGGCCCTGACCCTGAACCTGGCCGAGCCCCAGGGCCGGCAACTGCTCTCGGAACTGCTGACCCGGCTTGACGTGGACGTGTTCGCCACCAACCAGTTGCCCCGCAACTACGACAAGCTGGGGATTTCCTACGAAAAACTGTCGGCCATCAAGCCGGATCTGATCTGGATCGGGGTGACCGGTTTCGGGCCGCAGTCCAACGAGGGGGCCTACGACCCGATCCTCCAAGCCCGGGGCGGCCTGATGGAGCTGACCGGCGAGCCTGACGGCGAGCCCCAGGTGGTCGGCATCCCGCTGCCGGACATGGGAACCTCCGACCACGCCTACGGCGAGCTGATGAAGGCCCTGTTCGCCCGGTCCCAGACCGGCCGAGGCCGGCGGATCGACCTGTCCATGTTCGAGTCCACGGTCTCCTGGCTGACCGTGGCCATCACCCTGACCGCCTCGTTCGGCAAGAATATCTCGCGGCGGGGCAACAC
This sequence comes from Pseudomonadota bacterium, assembly GCA_018812395.1. GTDB lineage: Bacteria > Desulfobacterota > Desulfarculia > Desulfarculales > JAHJDS01 > JAHJDS01. The sequence continues at coordinate 8,234 of JAHJDS010000373.1, read as the reverse complement.
CCACGAGTTCTTCTGCCCGGTGTCGGTCTTCCCGACCTCGGACGGCTACGTGTACCTGGCCGTGGGCAACGACCGGCAGTGGAAGGCCTTCACCGAACTCGACGAGTTCAGTTCCCTGGCCGATCCGCGTTACGAAAAAAACGCCGGCCGCATCGCCGACGTGGACGACCTCAACCAAAAGATCAGCGCCGTCACCCGGGGCCTGACCACGGCCGGGCTGCTCCAACTCTGCCGCCGGATCACCGTCCCGGCCTCGCCCATCCAGTCCATCCCCGAGGTCATCGCCGACCCGCTTGTCCGGGACAAACTGCTCTCGGCCATTGACCCGAGAACCGGGACCAAGCTCACCCTGGCCCCGCCGCCCCTGGCCACCGATTTCTTGGAGAAAAATAATCGCACCATGACCTTCCCGCCGCGTTTCGGGCAGCACAACGAGGTCGTCTACGGAGGCGAACTGGGTCATTCCGCCGAAGAGATGGCCGCCTGGCGCGACCAGGGCGTCATTTAAGGTCGATGCGGTCGATCCGTCCATGACCGGCGAGGCACTCACCACCGCCCTCACCCAGGCCCTCCTCACCGGGCTGACCACCGGGGCGATCTACGCCCTGGTGGGCTTGGGCTTCTGCATCATCCACAACTCCGTGGGCATCGTGAACTTCACCCAGGTCGACTTCGTCACCGTGGGCGGGTTCCTGATGTACTCCTTCTTCATCGCCGTCGGGTGTCTGTTTATCGGAACGCCCGGTGGCTGGGCCTGGCCCGGCCTACCCTTCAAGATCGAGCCATTACCCCCGGTGCCCTGGTGGCTCAAAATCGTCGCCCTGGCCCTGGCGGTGGTGGCGGTGACGCTCGTCGGGGCCGCGGTCGAGCGGTTCTTCATTCGGCCGGCCCGGTCCAAGCAAGTGATCGTCCTCATCTTCATCACCATCGGCGTCTCGATCCTGCTCCGGGGCATTTTTGAGGTGGTCTGGGGCAAGACGCCGGTCCGGATGCCGGCCTTCACGCCCGGGAATCTCAAACTCATGGGCGCCGCCTACACCATCCAGGACATCTGGGTCCTGGGGGTGACCCTGGTCTCGATCGGGGCCCTGCACTACTTTTTCCAGCGGACCTTGACCGGCAAGGCGATGCGGGCCGCGGCGGTCAACCCTCGGGCGGCGTCCCTGGCCGGGATCAGCGTCAATCGGATGGTCATGCTCAGCTTCGCCCTGGCCGGGATCCTGGGGGGGCTGGCCGGGATGCTGATCACCCCCATCAGCTCCCTGAACTACACCATCGGCGTCATGATCGGCCTCAAGGGCTTCGCCGGGGCGGTCCTGGGCGGCTACGGCAGCTTCATCGGGGCGATCGTCGGCGGGGTCCTGCTCGGGGTGCTCGAGCGGGTGCCGACCATGATCGACGTGGTGGTCAGTTTTCTATTCGGAGCCGACCCCAAGCTGGCTGATTACAAGGAGGTCGTGGCCTTCGTCGTCTTGGTGCTGGTGCTGTTCGTCCGTCCGTCCGGCATCCTGGGCCGGGGCGAGGTCCAGCGGGTATGAGCGCCCTGGTCCGAAATTACTTTATTCTGACGGCGTTCGCCCTGGGCCTCATCGTCGTGCCGCTGGTGCTGCCCAACCCGGAATACAACCTGTCCAATATCAACCGCGCCGGGCTGGTGGCCATCGTCTGCATCGGTCTGAATCTGCTGCTGGGGTTCGCCGGTCAGATCTCGCTGGGCCACGCCGCCTTTTACGGGATGGGCGCCTATTTTTCGGGCATGTTGACCGCGCCCCATCTGGGGATCGGGCTGGACCCCTGGCTGGCCATGGTCATCGGGATGGCGGGCACGGCGCTGTTCGCCTGGGTGATCGGCATCCCCACCCTCAAGCTTCACGGCAACTACCTGGTGATGGCCACCCTGGGCTTCAACATCGTCATCATCGAGGTCATCAAGGCCTGGGCCGCCACCGGCCAGGAGGACGGACTGGGCGGCATCCCGGAGCTGAGCCTCTTCGGTCTCACCTTCGACAACGAGGTCGCCCGGTTTTACCTGATCTTTTTCTTCGTGGTGGCGGCCATCCTGATCTCGATCAATCTGGTCAACAGCCGGGTCGGCCGGGCCTTGCGGGCCGTTCACGGCTCGGAGGTGGCCGCCGCCTCGCTGGGGGTCAACGTCAGCCGCTACAAGGTCAAGGTCTTCGTGCTCAGCGCCGTGTTGGCCTCGCTGGCCGGTAGCCTCCACGCCCACATGATCATGCCCACGCCGGGCGACTTCGACATCTTCCACTCGGTCGACCTGGTGATGATCGTCCTCATCGGCGGCATGGGCAGCGTCTGGGGGACCTTGATCGGGGCGATCCTGCTGACGATGCTGCCCCACTGGCTGGGGGTGATTCAGGCCTACAAGCACTTTTTCTACGGCCTGGTCCTGGTGGTCATTCTGATCTACCTGCCCCAGGGACTTTTCGTCGGCCCGGTGGACGCCTGGCGCCGGCGGCGGGCCAAGGCCGGGGGCGCCTCGTGAGTGTCGCCGCCACCATCCTGCTCGAAACAAAGGGGCTGAGCGTGGCCTTCGGGGGACTTTTGGCTCTGGCCCAGGTGGATCTGACCGCCCGGGCCGGTCAGATCACCGCCCTGATCGGCCCCAACGGCGCGGGCAAGACCACGGCCGTCAACGCCGTCAGCGGGGTCTACCGGCCGACCACCGGTCGGGTATTTTTCAAGGGCGAAGACATCACCGGGTGGAAGCCCCACCGCATCCGCCGGCTGGGCCTGACCCGGACCTTTCAGAATCTGCAGGTCTTCCAGAACATGACCGTCCTGGAGAACGTGATGGTCGGTTTGCACCTGTCCCGGACCAGGGGCGACCGCTACTTGGCACCCTGGCGGCGCTCGCCGGCGGGCGGCCTGGATTACGAGTTCGTCTGGGCCATGTTCCGGCTGCCCGGGGTGGGCGGCCAGGAGCGGCGGATCAGGGAGCGGGCCATGGCCACGCTGGAGTTCTTCGGCCTGACCGACAAGGCCGACTGGCCCTCGTCGGCCCTCTCCTACGGGGACATGAAGCGGACCGAGATGGCCCGGGCCCTGGTCGGCGAGCCGACCCTGGTCCTGTTGGACGAGCCGGTGGCCGGGCTCAACGCCCGGGAGACCGACGAGGTGGCCGAATTGATCCTCAAGACCCGAGATACGGGCGTGTCGGTGCTTTTGATCGAGCACGACATGAACATGATCATGGGCATTTCCGACCAAGTGATCGTGCTCAACTACGGCCAGCTCATCGCCGAGGGGACGCCGGCCGAGATGCAGCAGAACCCGGCGGTCATCGCCGCCTACCTGGGCGAGGAGACGGACTGATGCTCGATGTCCAGGAGGTGAGCGCCTATTACGGCCGGATCGAGGCCCTGCGCCGAGTCAACCTGGAGGTGGCCGCGGGCGAGATCGTGGCCCTGATCGGGTCCAACGGGGCGGGCAAGACGACCCTCTTAAACGTCATCAGCGGCCTGCACCCCCTGGGCGGCGGCCGGGTCGAGTTCGACGGCCGGGACCTCCGGCGAACCGACCCCGTAGCCCGGGTGGCCGTTGGCATCGTCCAGGTGCCCGAGGGGCGCCAGCTCTTCGGCCCCTTGACCGTGAAGGAGAACCTGGAGATGGGGGCCTACCTCCATTTGCGGGGCGGCCCAAAGGCGGCCTCCAGGAAGCTGATGGACCGGGTGTTCGAGGTCTTCCCCGTCCTGGGCCAGCGCCGAAACCAGGCGGCCGGGACCCTGTCGGGCGGCGAACAGCAGATGCTGGCCCTGGGCCGGGGGCTGATGGGGCAGCCCAAACTACTGCTGTTGGACGAGCCCTCCCTGGGCCTGGCCCCGATGGTGGTGGCCGAGATATTCCGGATCATCTCGACCCTGCGGGAGCAGGGGACGACCGTGCTCCTGGTCGAGCAGAACGCCAAGGCGGCCCTCAAGGTGGCCGACCGGGCCTATGTCCTCGAGACCGGCCGCCTGGCCCTGTCGGGCACGGCCGCCGAACTGTTGGACAACGAGGAAGTAAAACGAGCCTTTCTGGGCCGCCGGCGGGCGGCCAAAGGGGCGCCCCCGGCCGGGCCGGGCGTCTGATCGACGCCCGCCGTACGGAGTCAAAAAAAAGAGCGGAGCAATGAGCGTGAGTCAACACAAACCGATCAGAGTGGTCGTGGCCAAGCCGGGGCTGGACGGTCACGACCGGGGGGCCAAGGTGGTCGCCCACGCCCTCCGGGACGCCGGCATGGAGGTCATCTACACCGGGCTCCACCAGAGCGTCGAGGCCATCGTCAGCGTCGCCGAGCAGGAGGCGGCCGACGTCATCGGCCTGTCCATCATGAGCGGGGCCCACCTGCCCATCTCCCAAAAACTGATGGACATTTTGCACCAGAAAGGGATGGATGATATCCTGGTCGTCGTCGGGGGGGTGATCCCGCAGCGAGACATCGAGGCCCTCGAAAAGATGGGCGTGGCCGGTGTCTTCCCCGGTGGTACGCCGTTCGACCGATTCATCACCTTCATTCGGGAGAACGCCTCCCGCAACTGACATGGAGGCCCCATGGGAGTGGCCCGTTACTACAAGAACGACAAGGACGCCATCGAAAAGGTGGTGCTGCCGTCGGGCATCGAGATCAAGCCCCATTACGGACCCCGGGACCTGGCCGAGGTCGGCTTCGACTACGAGACCGATCTGGGCGACCCTGGGACCTTTCCCTTCACCCGGTCGCTCCACCCGGGCGGGTACCGCACCCGGGCCTGGACCACCCGTCAATATTCGGGCTTCGGCACGTCGGCCGAGACCAACGAGCGGTTCAAGCTGCTGATCGACCACGGCCAGACCGGGCTGAACGTGGCCTTTGACCTGCCGACCCAGATGGGCTACGACTCGGACCACCCCCGAGCCGAGGGCGAGGTCGGCCGGGTGGGCATGGCCGTGGATTCCCTCCGGGACTTCGAGATCGCCTTTGACGGCATCGATCTGCACCGGATCGGCTCGGGGCTGACCATCAACGCCGTGGCCTCGATCATGCTGGCCATGTACCAGGCCCTGGCCGAGAAGAAGGGCTTCGAGATCACCAGAATCTCGGCCACGCCCCAAAACGACATCCTCAAGGAGATCATCGGCCGCGGGGCCTGGGTCTTTCCGGTCGAGCCGGCGGTGGACCTGGTGGGCGACGTGATCGAGTACTCGGCCCAAAACCTCCCCCGGTGCAACCCGGTGTCGGTCTGCGGCTACCACCTCCGCGAGTCCGGGGCCACCCCGGCCCAGGAGATCGGCTACGCCTTTATGATCGCCTTCGCCTACGTGGACAACGTCGTCGCCCGGGGGGTGGAGCCCGAGCCCACGGTCAGCCGCTTCTCGTTCAATTTCAACATCTTCGGCAACCTGTGGGAGCAGGTGGCCAAGTTCCGGGCGGCCCGGAAATTGTGGGCCAAGCTCCTCCGGGAGCGCTACGGGGTGGAGAACAAGAAGGCGCTTTTTTTGCGGGGGCTGTTCGGCGGGGGCGGCTACGGGCTGACCAAGGCCCAGCCCGAGAACAACATCGTGCGCGGCGCGTACTACGGCCTGGCCGCGGCCCTGGGCGGGGCCCAGACCACGGCCCTGTGCAGCTTTGACGAGGCCTACACCATCCCCACGCCCCACTCGGCCCTGCTCTCGCTCCGGACCCTGCAACTGCTCATGGACGAGATAGGCCTGAGGGACACGGTCGATCCCCTGGCCGGGTCCTACTTCATCGAGACCCTGACCAAGCAGATGGAAGCCAAGATTTTGGAGGAGATGGCCGAGATCGAGGACTACGGCGGCATGGTCAAGGCCGTCAGCGACGGGTTCGTCCAGCGCAAGGTCAGCCGCCAGGCCTACGAGTTCGAGCGCGGCGTGCAGTCGGGCGAGTTGGTCAAGGTCGGGGTCAACAAGTACGTGGACGAGGGGACGACCGAGGACGTCCAGCTCCACGAATACGCCGGCGAGTCGGCCGAGACGCAACTCCAGGCCCTGGCCGAACTCAGACGGACACGCAACGACCGGGAGGTCGCCTCCTGCTTGAAAAAACTGGAAGCCGCGGCCCGTAACAAGGACAACGTCATGCCGGCTCTAGTGGAGTGCTGCCGGGCATATTGCACCGTGGGCGAGATGGCCGAGGTCTTTCGAGATGTTTACGGAGAGATGAAAGAGCCGAGCATCTTCTAGCGCATGTCCGCGACGCGGACGTTTTGGCGGGACGAAGGCATCCGCCAAAAGACTGTACTGCAGGTGAGTGTGCCAGATAGGGGGAGTTCGTGAAGTACAAGATCGGCATCGACGTGGGCGGGACCTTCACCGATTTCCTGCTGACCATGGAGGACGGGTCCTCGGAAATCTACAAGGTCTTGTCCACGCCCGACGACCCGTCCATCGCCACCATGGGCGGCATCGGCGAGATGGCCGAGGCCCACGGTCTGAGCGTCCAGGATTTTTTGTCGGACGTGACGGTCATCGTCCACGGCACCACGGTGACCACCAACGCCGTGCTGACCCACACCGGGGCGCAAACCGGCCTGGTGACCACCCAGGGGGTGCGGGACGCCCTGGAGATGCGCCGTGGCATCCGCGAGGAGCAGTACAACAACCGGTACACCAACGTCGTCCCCCTGGTCCGGCGCTTTTTGCGGCGGCCGGTGGAGGAGCGGCTGGACCACGCCGGGGCGGTGGTGACGCCGCTTAAGGAGTCGGACATCGAGGCGGCGGCCGAGTTGTTTTTGGCCGAGGGCGTCGAGGCGGTGGCTGTCTGCTTCATGAACTCGTTCGCCAACCCGGCCCACGAGGAGGTGGCGGCCCGGATCATCCGTGACCAGCTGCCCGCGGCCTACCTCTCGGTCTCGACCGAGGTCTTGCCGTCCATCCGCTTCTACGACCGGGTATCGACCACGGTTTTAAACGCCTACGTCGGCCCCATCCTGTCGCGCTACCTCGACGCCTTGCGGAAAAAGCTCGAGGACGTCAACTACCCGGGCGTGCTGCTGATCATGCAGAGCAACGGCGGGGTGACCTCGCCGGCCCAGGCCCGGGACATGGCCGCGGCGACCCTGCTCAGCGGCCCGGCCGGCGGCCCGGTGGCCGGGGTGGCCTACACCTCGGCCCAGGGGTACAACGACTGCCTGACCATGGACATGGGCGGCACCTCATTCGACGCGGCCCTGGTCAAGAACAAGCAGCCCCTGGTGACGACCGTGGGCGAGATCAATCGGCTGCGCCTGGCGCTGCCCATGCTCAACGTGGTGACCATCGGCGCCGGCGGCGGGTCCATCGGCTGGATCGACGAGGGAGGGCTGCTCCGGATGGGTCCCCAGTCGGCCGGGTCCAAGCCCGGCCCGGCCTGCTACGGCCTGGGCGGCGAGCTGCCGGCCTGCACCGACGCCGACCTGGTCCTGGGCTATTTGGACCCGGACTACTTCGCCGGCGGGAGGATGCCGCTCGACCGGGCCAAGGCCGAGGCGGCCATCCAGAAACACGTCGCCGACCCCCTGGGCTTCGACGTGGTCCAGGCCGCGGCCGGGATGTACAACGTCATCAACGTCAACATGGCCTCGGCCGTGCGCGAGGTGGCGGTGAAAGAGGGGGCCGACCCCCGCGATTTTCCGGTGGTCGTGGCCGGCGGGGCCGGGCCCAACCACGCCTGCATGATCTCCCTCGAACTGGAGATCCCGATCCTGGTCGTGCCCCGCGAGTCGTCCATCTTCTGCGCCGCCGGGATGCTGATGTCCGATCTCCAGCACGACTTCGTGCGCACCTATCCGACGCCCCTGCCCGAGGTGGACGTCGGCCGGTTCCAGGGTCTGTTCGCCGAGATGCGGGCCGAGGGCGTCAAGCTGCTTAAGCAGGAGGGCATCCCCGAGGACCGGGTCCGGGTGGTTTTTTCGCTCGATCTGAGGTACGTCGGCCAGTACCACGAGGTCAATGTCGAGATCACCGCCGACATGGTCAACCAGGGCGACCTGGCGGCCATCGAGGACCGGTTCCACCCCGAGCACAACCGGCTGTACGGTTATTCGCTGGAGGAGGAGGGCACGCCGGTGGAGCTGATCAACATGCGGCTGATCACCATCGGCGTCACCGACAAGCCCCGCTTCGCCGAGCAGGAGTACGCCGGAGAAGACCCGTCAGCGGCCCATAAGGGGCGCCGTCAGGCCTATCTGCCCCGGGACCAAAAATTCGCCGAGGCGCCGGTGTTCGACGCCTTTGCCCTCCAATACGGCAACTTC
>JAHJDS010000372.1 GCA_018812395.1 Pseudomonadota bacterium | reverse complement strand
CGGGGGCTCGGATTTACGTTTGGGCATCTTGATCCTCCTCGATGGTGGCGATGGTCTCGGTCATGAGCGCCGCGTCGGCCTGGGCGGGTAACAGTTCGGGTACGTCCTCGATCTCGATCTGCCCTAAAACCTCGATCAGGTCCCCGATGTTGGGCCAGAGCTGGTCCAGGCCGATGGGCTGAATGACGGTGAGGGGAAAGGTGAACTCCCGGCCGTCGTCGTGAGTGTGTTCGAGCACGGCGTCGGTCAAAGCCCGATTGATCGCCTTGGACTGGTCCATGGCCTGACGCAGGTGATCGTGGATCAGTCGGACCTCGACCGGTAAAATCATCAGCCGCTGGGCCTCGTCTTGCAGAAAACAGGTCCCGGCCTCTTCATCCTCTTCGAGCATCCGCGGCCCGGCCCGTTGGCCGTACTCCGTGTCACGGGGCTTCGAGGGCGTCAGGACGATGTGCGGCAGGGCGGGGATCTCGTGAACGACCGCGCTGCGGCGGATGGTCACCCGGCCGGGCTCGTTGAACGGGGGGCCGAGCTTTTCGCCGAGAAACACGGGCAGCAGATCGAACAATACCTTGGCGATCACCGCTCACCCCCGGGCCAGTGCCTGGATCTGATCCCTGAACCCCTCGAAAAAGAGGACCTTGATCTTGGGCAGAACGCTCTCCCAGACCGGCTGGATGAACGGCCGGGCGGGGATGGTGATCGTGGACGTCGAGGCGGCCAGGTGAATGCCGATCGAGTGGAGGTAGCCTCTCATCCGGTCCGTGACCTTGATCGTTACCCCGTGCTCCATGATCCAGCCGATGTTGACCAGGTCCTCGCCGTCGGAGGCCTTCTTGCCCTTCAAAACCCCGGCGAAGAACCCCTCGTCCCCCAGGAGCTTGTGGGTGATCGAGTTGATCAGGTCGCCGTGATTGATCAGGGGCTTGTCGGACCCTTTTTGGGCGACGGTCACCGGGTGGTTGGGCGCGAAGTTGCCCGAGTCCCTGACATAAACCTTGATCTCCTTGACCACCAGGAGGGCCGCCCGCCTGACCAGGGTCCGGACCATGGCCTCATACCGGCTCTCGAACCGGTTCATGAACCGGAGGGCCCGGTCGAGGCCGGTGATCTCGATGCCGTCGTTCACTTCACGGTCGATTCCGGCCGGGCAAAGCGGACCATGACGTGATTGAAGTCGGCCTTGCGCTGGACGTCGGTCACCATCCAGTCACAGGTAACGCCGTTCACCTCGGTGATCTCGTCCCCGACCTGGGGCTCCTGGCCCTCGATGTCCGCGGCGAAGAAGGTGCACCGGCCGTCGGCCCGGGGCGAATCACCCGCGGGCGCCATGTTGATCTGGCGCTCGCTACCCACCACGAACTGCCCGTACAGGGTCCAGACCTGGGGCGGACCGGTCTCGGTCAGATCACCGGTCACCTTGTCCTCGGTGACCACCCTTCGCCGGAACACGATCGGCCGCTTGCGCATCCACCGGGGATTCATGACTCGATCTCCGGGAGACCGAGATGGACCGTGGCGCGTTGCGGCCGCCGGTAGGGCAGGAGCATCTCGTCCGTGTCCGTGAACCCGGTCGACACCCCGATCTTGGCCATCTCTGCCAGCTCGTAGGCGTGGGTGTCGTTCTTCTCACTGACCAGGCGGCGCATTTCGCCGGACTCCGGGTCCCATTGCTTCGAGACGGCCCGGGCCGCGATCAGGGCCGTGGCCTGGCGGACGATGACCGGGATGGCCTCGAGCTGACCCTCTTCCAGGTCCACGTCCCACCACTCGTGACGGGTGAAGGTCTTGACCCGCTGGCTGGCGATGAGGATCTGGCGCTCGAGCTTGGTGAGGAAGGCCGGCTCTTGCAGCTGCTCCTCGGTGAACGCCCCGAGGGCGGTGACGTCCGTCTCTATGTCGCAGTACGCGTGCACGGCCACGATCTACCGCTTCTTGTCGAGTTCCTGGTCGATCTCGCTCAGGAGGGTCTTCCGCGTGTCCGGCTCGGCCTCCTCGAGCTCACGAAGCCTCTCCAGATCGGCCACGGTCAGCTCGGCCAGCCTGGGCTCGATGGTCTTGATCGGCTCAACCAGCAGGGCCTGCAGGGCGTCGTCAGACCAGGACCGGCCGTCCGGCGGGTCGGGCTCAGGGGCCGGCCCGGGGGTTTCCTCGGCCGACACTGGCTCAGGGTCCTGGTTGTTCAACCCATCGGCCACCGCCCTGGCGATTTCTTTTGGGTTGAGCGTCACCATGACACCTCCCCTGGACGGGGCCTGCTCGGG
>JAHJDS010000371.1 GCA_018812395.1 Pseudomonadota bacterium | reverse complement strand
CTTTTCCGGGCATCTCCTCCTCCCTCTCGCCGCGATCCACGCGGTTCAGGAAAAGCACATGGCCACGGTAGCCGTGGATTCCGGGGGTGTCAAGCTGGAGCACCGAGCTGGAGTACCGAGCCCCGTGGTCAACATCTCGGACATCGACGACCGGACCATCGCCCGCTCGGCCGACCTGGGCGAGGATCACACCGCCTTCACCCGCCGCTTCACCGAGGAGTTCTTCCAGGACGCGCGGCGGCTGCGACTCAAGCCGGCGGACAGCTATCCCCGGGCCTCGGAACACGTCACCGAGATGATCGAGGTCACCCGGGCGCTGGTGGACAAGGGATACGCCTACGAAAAGATACACTCCCTGTACTTCGACATCTCCAAGTTCGAGAACTACGGCCGATTGTCGCGGGTGGACCCCTCCGGGATTCAGGTCGGCAAGACGGTGGACCTCGACGAGTACGAGAAGGAGAACCCCCGCGATTTCACGCTGCTCAAGCGGACCTCCCTGGCCGAACTCAAGCGGGGCGTCTACTACAAGAGCGATTGGGGCAACATCCGGCCCGGCTGGCACATCGAGTGCGCCGTGATGAGCACCCGGCACCTGGGCCCCACGGCGGACCTCCACGTCAGTTCCAAGGACCTGATGTTCCCCCACCACGAGAACGAGATCGCCATCGCCGAGGCCCTGACCGGAGAAGAATTCTGCCGGTACTGGGTCCACTCCGAACCGGTCCTGGTCGACGGCAAGAAGGTCGGTTACGCCCACGAGAACCTGATCACCTTCCGGGATCTTTTGGACATGGGCTGGACCGGCCGCGAGGTCCGGTACTGGCTGATCAGCCACCACTACCGCAAGCCGATCAATTTCTCCTCCCAGGACCTGACCGGGGCGCGCCAGGCCCTGGAGCGGCTGGACGAGTTCGTCTGGCGGCTCAGGTTCGCCCCGGTGGGCCAGACGGCCCCGGACTTCGACCAGGCCCTGTTCGATCTGAAACAGGGCTTCCAGGACGCCATGGACGACGACTTGCGCGTGGCCGACGCCCTGGCCGCCCTGTTCCGCTTCGTTCGCCGGGCCAACGCCTGGCTGGACGAGGCCGCCGTGGACGACGAGCAGGCCCGGGCGGCCCTGGAGTTGTTGGCCCGAATCGATTCCGTGCTGGCCGTGCTGGACCTGGACCGGTACGAGCCTGACCCGGAGATCGAGATGCTCGTCGCCGAGCGGGACCGGGCCCGGCGGCAAAAGGACTGGGCCGCGGCCGACCGCCTCCGGGACGAGCTGACGGCCGGGGGGGTCGAACTCATCGACTCCCGGGCCGGGACCCGGTGGCGCCGCCGACCCCGGGAGGACCATTCGTGACCCGCCGGCCGTTGGCCGTGGTGATGGGGCTCACGGCGGCGGCGATTTGGCATGGGCCGGCGGCCTGGACGGCCCCCTCCTCACCGCAAAAAACCTTCATCCAATCCCACGCCTTCCCGCAGCGCCTGGCCGCCTGGCAGCGCCTGGTCAGGGAGGGCCGCCGGATCCCGGCCGTCCTGGCCCTGGTCGAGCGGGCGGCGGGGGATCATCGGGTCTTGCCCCGACTGAGTGACCCCGGCGGCGGGCGGTTGCTGCGGGCCGTCTTGCGGCCGCCGGCCCGGCCGGCCACGCCGGTCAGGTTCAGGCCCCGCCAGGTCGAAGTCCTCCAAAAATTCTTTCCCAAGCTCCGCCTGCTCGGTTCGGAACAAAAGGGCTATTTCGTGGTCCTCTATCACGGCGTGGTCCAACTCGTCCTGGCCGACGCCTATCTGCGCCACGGCCTGACGGCCGAGGCCCAGGCCTGCCTGGCCGCCACCGCGGACTACGCCCTGGCCCTAGAGTCGCGGGCCACGGCCACCCTGCACCGGACCGTCGGCGGCCGGCTGACCGAGTATCAGTATTACAAGCTGACCGAGGTGGGCCGGATCATGGCCGCCCTGGGACGACGGCTCCGGCGGATGACCGTGGCCTACATGGCCAAACTGCTGCTGGGCGGGTCGCGCCTCGAGGTCCGGTTCATGGCCGGCCGGACCTTGGCCGCCCTGGGGCGGAGGCTGCCGCTGCCCCTTGACGTCTTCCGGCTGGCCCTGGCCCGGGAGACCGACGCCCGGCTCAAGGCCGCCCTCCGAAAGTGGGACCGGGAGCTGACCGCCCGGCCCGCCCGCCGGCCCCACTAGGTCCAAAGCTGATCAAGTTTTGATTCCAGCCTTCCGATAAGACAAGCAAGAAGTATCGTTTTGTCGAGGCGTGTCATGTCGCCACTGATCCCGTCTGTCGGCGGGGGGGGGACCGGTCCGTGGACGTTTTTAGCCCGGTTTCGCCCCGGCCGACCCCCGCCCGCGGAGACAACGGTCCCGACCGGCGCGGAGTCGTCCGCCATCGTAGCGGCGTCCCCCCTGGCGTCGTCCGCCTGGGGACTCCTCAGTTCCGGCTCGGCCATCAAGGGCCCCCGGGACGTCAACGGCAACGGCCGGCTCGACGCCTCGGAAATAAGGCTCTGGCAGGAGGAGCAGGAATCGGGACGGCTGGCCTGGCTGATGCTCATGCTGGCCCGGGCGGCCGTGGACCGGCTCCGGTCCGAGGGCGGCCCGACCGTCCGGGCCGAAAAGCTTCTCAGCGAGGGCTTCCAGAGCTTTGACCAGGGCGACCTGACCCGGGCCATGACCTTGGCCGCCCGGGTTCGGGCCGAGGCCGGACGGGCCCTGGATCGAATCCGGCGCCAAGAAGAACGGGAAGAAGAAGAGGATCATTGGGCCGAATTCCCGGGGCTTCGGGAAAAGGAGATGGAAAAGCTGCTCGGCCAGGACCAGGAGCCGGATCGAATTGACCTGGAACAACTCCAGGGCCTGATGAATCTGGTCCACGAACTCAACCGCCAGTTAGGCAGCCTGCCCCCGCCCGAGTACGTCGAAACCACCATTTGACGGCCGTGGGGGGCGATGCCTCCCCATGCCGCCGCCCCGGCCCGGTCTCCCGGGCCGGGCTTGGTTTTTGGCTTTGACCCCCGGTTGTGATAGCCTTAGCCCGGAATATTTTTGAGGGTTCGTGACGAGGCGTTGATAGCCCGAGCGAGAGGCGAAGTTGGAGCCGTTTTGGCGCGGAGGCAGACTTGGCAGTATGTCGAGCACCGAAACGGCGAAACGAGCCTCGCAGCCGGGATAGCGGCGCCGCAGTAGAAGTCTCATGAATAATCCGGGCTAGAACACCCAGGCGGCCCGGGGAGGACCGCCGAACCGGATGACCAGGGTCAGGAGAAAACTTATGCATCAGTGGACGACCAAGGAAGTGCCCTTTGTGGCCCGCAAGGCCGGCGTCGAGGAAGGAGACGGCGAGGTCAAGGGCCACGCCCGGGTCCGTCTGGACGAATGCCCCTATCTCCAAAAGCAGGACAAGGCGGTCTGCGAAGACGGGTCGGGCAGGCGCAAGTGCGACCCTGACAGCTCGGACTGCAAGCTCCAGAAATGGCGGGAGGCGGTCCAGGCCTACATCCGCGGCATCGACGTGTCCACCCTGGGCCGGGATGACGCCCGGTCCTGAGGGCGAGGTTGAGTGTGGCCTCGCGACCGAGTCCGGCCGACTCTTCCGGCGCCCACCTGACGCTGGTCGGCGTGGTGCACCTGGACCCCGAGGGCGAGGCCAAACTGGCCGGTCTGCTCCAGGACCTGCGCCCCGACCTGATTTCGCTCCAGATCAGCCCCTTTGCCATTCGGTGGCGCCGGGCGCGGGCCCCGGAACTGGCGGCCAGGTTGGCCCGAAACGCGGCCCTGGCCGCCGGGCGGCTGGGCCTGGGCCGAAGCGAAGCCCTGGCCCACGGGGCGATCGAGACCGTGGCCGCCCAATTGCGGATGCCG
>JAHJDS010000370.1 GCA_018812395.1 Pseudomonadota bacterium | reverse complement strand
CTGGTGCGCACCCTGGCCGGGCGGCTGCGGCGCGAGCCTGACGGCGGCTCCGTGACGGCCATCACCCGGGCCGTGGCCGATACGCGCCGGATTCTGGGCCTGTGCCTGAACGGGGCCTGGTCGTGAGCGATTTCTGGGCGAAAAACCTGGCCGTCCTGGCCGGCAATCAGCCGGATTTGATCCCCCGCCTCGAAGCGGTGGCCGCCTACAAGGTGGAAACGTCCGACCAGGGGCACGCGGTGCTCCGCGTTCGGGGCACGACTCTGCACAGCCCGGCCGACCCGGCCCGGGAGGCGGCCCGCTGGCTGGACCGCGTCCGGGCCGAGCTGACCGGCGGGGTGACCCGGGTGGTCGTCTTCGGCCTGGGGCTGGGCTGGCACCTGGAGGCCCTGCTTGGCGCTGTGGAGGACGAAACAGAGGTCCACGTGTTCGAGCCCGACCCGGCCGTGGCGCGGACGGCCCTCGAGGTCCGGGACCTGCGCGCCGTGATCACCGGCGCCCGGCTCCACCTCGACCTCGAGTCCGTGCCCACCCCGGCGCAGATACTGGTCCATCAGCCCTCGGCCCGCCTCCACCCGGACGCCAAACAGGCCCTGGCCGACCGGCCGGCCGGACCGATCGTTACTGGATCGTCGGGCGACGCCTTCAAAATACTGGTCGTCCTGCCGGTCTGGGGCGGATCGCTGCCCGTGGGCCGGGCCGCGGTCCGGGCCCTGGCGGCCCTCGGACACGAGGTCGAGACCATCGACGCCTCCCAGGCCGACTACTTCCACGGCTTCATCCGCCGGTCTTTGCTCCAGGAGGCCGAAACCGACCCGGCGGCCGCGGCCCTGATCAATTTCTTCGCCGAGTTCGTTATCCTGCGCTGCCGGGAGTTCCGGCCCGACCTGGTGCTGGCCCTGGCCCAGGCGCCGCTGTCGCCCCAGGCCCTGCGTCGTCTGCGCGACCTGGGTTTTGCCAGCGCCATGTGGTTCGTCGAGAACCACCGGGTGATGCCCTACTACGCCCAGGTGGCCGGGGCCTACGACCATTTCTTCGTCATTCAGCCCGAGCCGTTCCTGTCTCACTTGCGGGACTTGGGCGCCAATCCCCTTTATCTGCCCCTGGCGGCCGACCCGGAGGTCCATCGCCCCATAAAACTCGGGCCCGGGGAAACGGCCGAGTACGGGGCGGACGTGGCCTTTCTGGGCGAGGGCTATCCCAACCGGCGGCGATTCTTCGCCCATCTGTTGGACCATGACCTCAAGATCTGGGGCACCGGCTGGGATCCTGAAACCCCGCTGGGCGGCCGGGTCCAGCGCGGCGGGGCCCGGATCAAAACCGACGAGTTGGTCAAGATCTACAACGCCACCCGGGTAAACCTCAATCTGCACTCGGCCGTGGACGTGGGCGGCGTCGACCCGGAAGGCGACTTCGTCAACCCCCGGACCTTCGAGATCGCCGCCTGCGGCGGGTTCCAACTGGTGGACCGACGGACGTTGCTGACCGAGTTCTTCGAGCCGGACCGGGAAATCGCCGTTTTTCGCGACCTGGCGGAACTGAGGGCCAAGCTGGACCACTATCTGGCCCATCCCGAGGAAAGACGACGTCTGGCCGAGGCCGGCCGGCAACGGGTGCTGGCCGAGCATACCTACGGTCACCGGATGGAGCGGATGCTGGCCACCATTTTTCCCGACCGCTTCCGGGCCGCGCCCCGAGCCGCCCCGGACCCCGAGACCGAGGCGGTGCTGCGGGCCGGGGGCTTTGATCCGGCCCGGGAGAGGGATCTGGCGGCCGTGGCCCGGGTGATCCAGGAGGGGGAGGGCCGGCCCAGCGCCGCCGAGGCCCATATCCTGCTGCTGGGTGAACTGGGCCGCCGCGGCGGACCCTGATTGGGCGCGATTTTGCTTTTTGTGAACCACGGGCTATGATGGGCCAGCGGTCATCGGGACGATAGGGCGGGGCGTCCCCCTGGCGGGTGGCCGGAACCCGGCAAGGCAAGGAGTCGAACATGAAGATCACCATCGACGATCGGCCGGTGGACGGGGCCGAGGTGTCGGGCCAGTCCCTCGAGGAAATGCTGATAGATATCATGGAGCGACACGTGCCCGAGGATCATCTGGCCCAACGGGTCCTGGTCAACGGCGCCCGCTACGTCGAGGAAGTGCCCCATGACGCGGCCCGGGTGCCGCGTGCGGACATCGACCGGCTCGAGATCAAGACCATCTCCCGCCAGGAAATCGCCGCCGAATTCATGACCCACGGGCCGGCCATCCTGGGGACCATTATCGAGGCCGCGCCCCGGGTGGCCGAGCTTTTCCGGGTGGCGGACGAATCAGAGGCCAACGAGCATTACCTGACCTTTCTCCAATCGCTTCAGGAGTTCCTGCTCATGATCAATCTGACCACCAAGGCCCTGGGGATCGATCCCGGGACGGAGTTCGTCCAGGGTCGGACCCTGGCCCAGGAAGGGGAGGAACTGAACCGGATCGTCAACGAGATGTTGGGCGTTCAGGAAGAGCAGGACTGGGTCCTGCTGGCCGACCTGATCGAATACGATTTATACGAGGTCTTGCAGCGCTGGCAAGAGGGACTGCCCGCGCTCCAGAAAGGGAGGCACTAGGTGGATCGTCTGCGGGCCGTTGACCGGAAGACCCGGGCCCTGGAGCGGATGCTGATCCACGGCCGGCGGTCCCTGTCCGCCCTGGCCGGGCTCGAGGAAGGGGCGGTCGAGGCCGAGGTCCTGACCCGGCTGGCCGCCGAACTCGACGCCCAGGACGACCTGCTCGACGAGTGTCGCCGCCTGGACGAGGCCCTGCCCGCGGACCGGGACCAGTGGGCCGCCTGGCTGGAGACGCTGCCGCCGGAGTCGCGCCGGTCGGCCGAACGGGCCCTGGACGATCTGACCAGGATGGCGGACGAGGCGGCCCGGGTCGAGGCCCAGGTCAGCCGGCGCCTGGGCCGCCTGAGAGACGAGGTGCGGCAGAAGTTGGATCGGGTCCGGGCCGGTCATCGGGTGGTCAAGGCCTATCACCAGCCCCGGCCCAGCGTTCCCCGCATCGTGGATCGCCAGGAATGACCTCCAAACCAATCCCTTGACTGAATCAATGACCGAGGGTTCTCTGTGGCCGTTCATCGGCCGGGTGCTCCGGCGGGACACCATGACAAAGCGCCGGGCGATGACTGCGGCCGCCCAACGCTGATTTGGCCTGATTGATCCAGGGAAAAACAGGGTCGTCAATCACACCCGGATGCTGGTTGACGCGTTTTGCTGTCGGTCGGCGGCCGTGTCCAGGGCCGATTGGGCCTCGCGAGAAACGACCACCTGCCGCCAGGCGTCCAGGAGCGAGGACAGCATGTCCACCACTTGATCGATGAGCTTGGCCTCCTCCTTGATCTTGGCCTTGACCAGGTGCTCGCTGATGAAGTTATAGAGCTGCCTCAAATTTATCGCCACCTCGCCGCCGTCGGACATGTTGAGCGAACTGTTGAGTTCGGTGATGATGTCCTGGGCCCGGTTGATGAAGTTGCACTTGGCCTCGTAGTCCTGTTTTTCCAGGGCGTCCTTGGCCCGGACGAGGAAGGTGATGGCCCCCTCGTAGAGCAACACGATCAACCGGCCCTTGTCGGCGGTGGTTATCTCGGTCCGTTTGTATTGCTTGGTGCCGTAACCGACCATGCTGTTGTCGCTCCTGTCGATTTAATCTTTTGTCTTGCCCACGGTGGGCAGTTGCGTCAGTTGGGAGTCCAAATAGTTTTGGATTTGGTTGAGCCGGGCCATGGTGGCCTCCAGTCGGGCGAACTGGTCCTCGTATCGTTCCCGAACCGTCTTCAGGCGCCGTTCCTCACGTTCGATCTTGGCGTCGATCTCATCGATGATGCCTTCGTAGTTGTCGACCATGATGTTCATCGGCCCGTTGGTCGAATCGGTCAGCTCGTCCGTCTTTTGGCCGATGCGGTATGACACCCCCTGACTGCCCTTGACCGTATCCTGGACGAACAGCCGGGCCAAGGCCTGCAGGTCGGTGTTGAGGGCCTGGTCCAGGACGGTGTCGTCGACGTACCACAGGCCTTCGTTGTCGGGGTCGGTCTTGATGCCGATCTGGGACAGAGTGGTGTAGCGGTCGGCGCCGTCGGTCAGTCCCGGGATCGAGGCGATCATGATGTCGTTAATTTGCCTGACGACCATGTCGAACACATAGTTGCCGAGCATGATCCCCTTGACGCCGGAGTCGGCGTCGTACTTGGTCTCCTGCTTGATGTAGCTCAGGACGAAGTTGACCGAATTGACGAAGGTCTCGATCCGGTTCTTGATGGTGGCGGTGTCGTCGATGACGGTGACCTTGGCGCTGCCGGTGTTGACCAGGCTGACGGTCACGCCGTCGACGACGTCGTCAAAGGAGTTGGACGCCCGCTGGAGGTACTCGTAGGAGGTCGAGGGATAGCCGTCGACCTTGAGCATGGCGTTCTGGGCGACCTGGGTGTTGCTCCACTTCGAGGACGAGCCGTCGAAGTTGTCCATGGTCTCGGTGATGCCGGTGACGACCTTGGCCGCGCCGGTCTGGTTGCCGGTCAGGACCAGGTGATAGGAGGTGGGCAGGCCCTGACCGTCGTTGACGATGCCGGCCGTAACGCCGGGGTTGGTGTTCGAGGCGTTGATCAGGTTGACCAGTCCCTGGAGCGTGGTGTTCTGGGGCACCGAGACGCTTTCGGAGATGCCGCCGTAGGAGTAGTCGAACGTGGCCGCCGCGGCGGCGGTATGGACGTAGGTCACCTCGGTGTCCGGGAAGCCGTCGTGGAACCACTGATCGGCCCGGGCCAGGCCGCTGTCGGCGTTCTTCTGGAGGTTGGGGGCGAAGACGTCGACGGTGAAGGTGTCGCCGGACTTGACCGTGTCGCCGTTGCTGAAGGCGACGGTCACCCCCTGGTAGACGGTGACCGGGTTGGCGTCGGAGACGGTGATCACCCCGGAGTTGCCCTCGTCGTCATTCCAGGCCACCTGGAAGTCCAGGGCGCCGACGACGCTGTCCTGGGCGATCTGGAAGTGGAAGGTCTTGTTGGTCACGCCGGCGTAAGTGCCGCCCGAGGTGACGGTGGCCGTCCCGGTCCAGGTCTTGGTCTCGGCGGTGTCGATGTTGGTGCCGTCCAGACCCAGGCTGGTCGGGTCGCCGCCGCCCACGCCGTCGGAGATGGTGATGGTGTTGGACGCCCCGCCGGTCTTGGCGGTCATCACCAGGCGGTACTGGTTGGTGGTCGAGCCGTCATCGATGATCTCGACCGGCTCGAGCACGTCGCTGCCGGCGGCGTCCGCGGCGTCGATGGCCTGCCGGAGCTGGTCCAGGGTCGAGTTCTCGTTGTACTCGCCGTTGGCCGGGTTGGGGGCCACGGCCACGTAGGTGACGGTGATCGCCGTCGACCCGACGGTGACCACCAGGTTGTTGCCGTTGCTGCCCACGGCGGTGGTGGT
>JAHJDS010000369.1 GCA_018812395.1 Pseudomonadota bacterium | reverse complement strand
GAAGGTCCCGCCGCCGATGACGGCGATGCGGGCGTTGTCCGGGATGGCGGCGGCGTCCATGATCCCTCGGCTATTCCGCGTCCTTCTCGGCGAGGCGGGCCACGCCCTTGACGCGCTGATCCTCGCTCAGGCCGATCAGTTTGACCCCCTGGGTGTTGCGGCCGATGACCTTTATCTCGCCCACCTTGAGGCGAATGATCATCCCCGAATCGGCGATGAGCATCAACTCGTCCTCGTCGGCCACGGACAAGACGCCGACGACGTTGCCGTTTCGGTCGGTGGTCTTGAGGGTGATGACCCCCTTGCCGCCGCGGCCCCGGACCGGATACTCGTAGGCCGCCGTGCGCTTGCCGAATCCGAACTCGGACACGGTCAACACGGTCGTGCCCTCGCTGACCGTTTCCAGGCCGACCACCTCGTCGCCCTCATCGAGGTTCATGCCCTTGACCCCGGCCGCGGTCCGGCCCATGGAGCGGACCTCGGTCTCCTTGAAACGGATGGCCTTGCCGTGGCGGGAGCCGAGGAACAGGTGCTGCCGGCCGTCGGTGATCCGGGCCGCCAACAGGCCGTCGCCGGGCTGGATGTTGACGGCGATGATGCCCCCTTTGCGGGGCCGGGAAAAGGCGTTGAGCGGCGTCTTCTTGATCATCCCCCGCCGGGTGACCATGACCACGTACCGGCCCTCTTCCTCGAGGTCCCGGACCGGCAGGATGGTGGCCACGCCCTCGCCGGATTCCATGTTGACCAGATTGACGATGGCCTTGCCCTTGGCCGCCCGGCCGGCCTGGGGGATCTCGTGGACCTTGAGCCAGTAGAGCTTGCCGAAGGTCGAAAAGATGAGGACGTAGGAATGGGTCGAGCCCACGAACAGGTTCTCGACGAAATCCTCCTCCTTGGTGGCCATGCCCGTCTTGCCCCGACCGCCGCGGTGCTGGGAGCGATAGAGGGTGATCGGGTTGCGCTTGATGTAGCCCGAGTGGGAGACGGTGACGACCATCTCCTCTTCGGCGATCAGGTCCTCGAGGGAAAGCTCCTCGGTGTCGTCGATGATCTCGGTCCGCCGGCCGTCGGCGTAATCATCCCGGATCCGCTCCATCTCTTGGCGGATGAGGCCCATCTGAATGGACTCGCTGCCCAGTATCTCCCGGAAGCTGGCCATGGCCTTGATGACTTCGGCGTACTCCTGGTTGATCTTGTCCCGCTCCAGGGCCGTCAGGCGGGACAGCCGCATGTCCAGGATGGCCTGGGCCTGGCGTTCGGACAGGGACAGCTCCTCCATCAAGCCCTCTTTGGCCGCGGCCGGGGAGGGCGAATGGCGGATGATGGCGATGACCTGATCCAGGTGATCCAGGGCGTTTTTAAGGCCCTCGAGGATGTGGGCCCGCTCCTCGGCCCGGGCCAGTTCGAACCGGGTCCGGCGGACGATCACCTCCCGGCGGTGGGCGACGAAATGGGTCAGGACCTCCTTGAGAGTCAGCACCTCGGGGCGGTTGTTGACGATGGCCAGCATGATCACGCCGAAGGTGACCTTCATCTGGGTGTAGGCGTAGAGCTGGTTCATGATCACGCCGGCCACGGTGTCTCTCTTCAGCTCGATGACCACCCGCAGGCCGTCCCGGTCCGATTCGTCGCGGATATCGTTGATCCCCTCGATCTTCTTGTCCCGGACCAGGTCGGCGATCCGCTCCAGGAGCCGGGCCTTGTTGACCTGATAGGGCAACTCGTTGATGACGATCGCCTCGCGGCCGGTGCGGGGGTGCTTTTCGACTAGGGCCCTGGCCCGAACCTGAATGATCCCCTTGCCGGTGGTGTAGGCCTCCCGGATGCCGGCCCGGCCGTAAATCAGACCGGCGGTGGGGAAGTCCGGTCCCGGCAGGTGGGCCATCAACTCCTCGATCTCGATGTCCGGTCGGTCGATGAGGGCGATGAGGGCCGCGGTCAACTCGCCCAGGTTGTGAGGCGGGACGTTGGTGGCCATGCCCACGGCGATGCCCGAGGAGCCGTTGAGCAGCAAATTGGGCACGACCGCGGGCATGACGGCCGGCTCGGTCAGCGAGCCGTCGTAGTTGGGGACAAAGTCGACCGTGTCTTTGTCCAGATCGGACAGGAACTCGCCGGAGACCTTGGCCATCCTGACTTCGGTGTAGCGCATGGCCGCCGGCGGGTCGCCGTCCACGGAGCCGAAGTTGCCCTGACCGTCGATCAGGGGCTGGCGCATCGAGAAATCCTGGGCCATGCGCACCAGGGCGTCGTACACCGCCGAATCGCCGTGAGGATGGTACTTACCGATGACGTCGCCGACGATGCGGGCCGATTTCTTGTACGCCTTGTTGTAATCGTTCTTCAGCTCCCGCATGGCGAACAGGATCCGGCGGTGGACCGGTTTCAGGCCGTCGCGTACGTCGGGCAGGGCCCGGCCGATGATCACGCTCATGGCGTAATCGAGGTAGGACCGCTTCAGCTCGTCTTCGATGCTGATGTTTTGTTTGTTGTGTTCCGGGATCATGTCTGTCTCTTATCAGGTCGCCCCGGGGGTAGTTCCGAGGCTAAATGTCCAGTTCCCTGACCTCGAGGGCGTTGTGGTAGATGAAATCGCGCCGGGGTTCGACCTTGTCGCCCATGAGGATGGTGAACATCTCGTCGGCGGCAAGGGCGTCGGCCACCTTGACTTGTAAGAGGGTCCGGCGCTCGGGGTCCATGGTCGTCTCCCAGAGCTGCTCGGGATTCATCTCGCCCAGGCCCTTGTAGCGCTGAACGGCCAGGCCCTTCTTGCCGGCGTCGGTCAGGGTCTCGAACAATTCCTGACGCGAGGTGCAGCGGGTCTTTTTCTCCCCCTGGTCGCCCTCGACGACAATGAAGGCCGTGTCGTCGAGATCGCTGATGGCGGCGTACAGTCTCTGAACGTTGACGAAATCGGCGTTGGCTAAAAGTTCCCAGTTGATGACTCCCACCAGATGGCCGTTGTTGGTGGTCCGTACCTTGATGGTGTAAACGTTGTGCTCCTCGTCCCGTTTGGTCTCCATGACCTCGATGCCGGCCTGGGCCAGGGCCAGGGTCAAGGCCTGGACCTTCCGCTCGTCCCCCAGGTCCTGGCGGGTGAGGATTTTCTGACCGATCAAGATCTTGACCAAGGAGCGATCCAGGCCGCGCTTGGCCAGGCGGTCCAGGTGGTCGTAGAACCGGCCCAGCTTCTCCAGGGTGGACACCAGGGGCTTGCCCGAGATGACCTTGCCCGTCTCCTCGACGATGACCTTCCGTTTCTGGGCCGCCCGGTCGATGAGGAAGGTGGTGAAGCCGCCCTCATTGAGCAGGTACTGCCAGGTCTTGCCCTGCCCGACGCGGTACAGCGGCGGCTGACCGATATACAGGTATCCGTGCTCGATGATCTCGGGCGTCTGCCGGTAGAAAAAGGTCAGCAGCAACGTCCGGATGTGGGCCCCGTCCACGTCGGCGTCGGTCATGATGATGATCTTGTGGTACCTGAGCTTGGCCAGGTCGAAATCCTCGTGGCCGATGCCGGTGCCCAGGGCGGTGATCAGGGTCCGGATTTCGACGGATTCGAGCATCTTGTCGAACCGGGCCTTTTCGACGTTCAGAATCTTGCCCTTGAGGGGCAAAATGGCCTGGAAGCGCCGGTCGCGGCCCTGCTTGGCCGAGCCGCCGGCCGAGTCGCCCTCGACCAGGAACAGCTCCGAGGCCGCCGGGTCGCGTTCCTGGCAGTCGGCCAGTTTCCCGGGCAGGCTGTTGTCGGTCAAAACCCCCTTGCGCCGGGCCAACTCACGGGCCTTGCGGGCGGCTTCGCGGGCCCGGGCCGCGTCGATGATCTTCATGACAATCTTCTTGGCGACCGTCGGGTTCTCCTCGAGGTAGGTGGCCAGCCGCTCGTTGACGATGG
>JAHJDS010000039.1 GCA_018812395.1 Pseudomonadota bacterium | reverse complement strand
CTCCAAAAAGGACTGCGCGCCCTGTCGTTGGATCAAGCCGACGTGCTGCTCCTGGGCTGGCACAACAAGCCGCCCTCCCAAAAAATCATGGACCGGGCCCAGGCCTTGCGGGACCAGGGCCTGGTCCGTTTCCTGGGTCTGTCCGGTCACAACCGCCGGCTTTTCCCCCGCCTGGCAGACGACGGGGTGTTCGACCTGTTTCATGTGCGTTACAACGCCGCCCACCGGGGCGCGGAGACCGAGGTTTTTCCCCACTTGGCCACGCTGCCCGACCAGGAGCGGCCCGGGGTGGTGACCTACACCGCCACCCGGTGGGGCCAGCTGATGAAGGCCAAAAGAATGCCGCCGGGCGAGCCGCCGGCCAGGGCCCCGGACTGCTATCGGTTCGCCTTGTCCCACCCGGCCGTGGACGTGGCCGTGTGCGGGCCGAAAAATATGGATGAGCTGCACGAGGATTTGCAGGCCCTGGACCGGGGGCCTCTGTCACCCGAGGAAATGGCCCGGATGCACCGGATCGGCGATTACCTGCACCAGCACAGCCGGGGCCTTTTCGGATAGGCTAGGCAATCAAGATCGACCCCTTCACCGCGCCATCGGCCGGCAGGCCAGGCCGGTCGCCCCCAATTTTTTTGATGGGGGGCGACCGGCCGCCAACATGGCGCCGCGCCCTTCCCGTTTAAGCCTGCCCGGAAGAACCACGTCCTTGGGTGTACCTAAAAGCCAGAGACCGGACCGGCCCCATTTGTTTGAGATGGGGCCGGCCCGGTCCTTGCTCGTTCGTCTGCCCGACGAGTCAAACCAAATGCGGCCGTTATGGATGACGCCCAGCCGCCCCGGTCTATTTAAGGGGCCGGGCGGCTGGGCGATCGTTATTATGTTCCTGCTAAGCCGAACCAACATTCAGAATGGTTATGACCATCTCATGATGACCACTCGCCGCGTCGCCCGGTCGCCCCGGTGCGAGCGGTCAAGCTCTGGTCGTTCCTATCCCACCAAGAATCGGTTATAACGGTAGGCGGTTCGAGGATATTGGCCCTCAACGGCCCCGGCGCGGCGCGGACCGGGCGCACCGGAAACCGACCCAGCCAAAGGCCTGCCACGGCTGACGAATGCTGGCCGTTGGCGGGCTGCCCGGCTTTTGGCCGCCCTGGATGACGGCCAAGGCGGCCCCGCCCTTGCCGGTGACCATGGCCACCCACTCGCCGCCGGCCTCGAGCCCCCGGAGGCCAAAGGCGTTGGGCTTGTACCGGCCGGCCGGCTGAAAGGCGTTTATGGCCGGCGTTTTCTTCGGCCTGGCGGCCCCGGGGTGCATCCCGGACATATGGGGTGCGGCCCCCTGGCCGGGCCGGGTTGGCTGGGCCGTCGGGGAACGCGCCCCGGCCATGGCCCGCAGCCACTCGCCCCGGGTGGGCAGGCGGCGGCGAAAATGGGCCGCATAGGCCGTTGCCCCGTAGGCCGTCACCCGGTACACCGGATGGGCCGCCAACCGGGGGTCCTTGATCCGGAAGCGGCCGCCCTGAAAAATGATCGGTTCGACGCCGGGCCTCAGTTCCCCCAGGTGCAGCCACGCCCGGCCGTTCCCTTTGACCACGCCGTCCTCGACCTTGATCCGCCGCCGCACGGCGTTGAGGAATTCGACATACTGGTGAATGGTGACCTTGGTCTCGTCCAAATAGAACCGGGGCACCGACACCGTCCGGCCGCCTTTGAGCTTGACCCGGCCGGCCGGAATCAGGCGTAGTTCGGCCCCGTCCGCGGCCTTGATCAGCGACGGCCAAGGTCCGGTCGGGGCCACGGGAGCGCCCTCGGTCGGCCTGGCGGCCGGCCCGGGTCGTTCCGCGGGGCGGGGTTGATCCGGGCCCGGCATGCCCAGGTAGTGATACAGGATGCCGGCCGTCAACAACCCGGCCATGATCACCGCCAGGGCCATTGACCCGATGACCACCCGGCGGCGCCGACTTGTCCCGGCTTCGGTCGGGGCCACAAGACCCCGAACGGCCTCCCTCAGGGCCTTGACCGAGGCCAGACGCTTGGACCGGTCCTCGGCCGTGGCCTGGCGGATGATCCGATCCAGGCCCTTCAGAAACGGCGTGTCGGCCTCGGGCAGCTGGGCCGTCTTGAGCGGGTACATGGTCCCCTTGCCCAGCTTGCCCACCACGGCGTGGTACAGGATCTTGCCGAGGG
>JAHJDS010000368.1 GCA_018812395.1 Pseudomonadota bacterium | reverse complement strand
TCATTCCTCGTAACGAGCTAATCATTTCTATCCTTCATATTGTTTAGCATCCACGGCGACTCCATGTCCCCGACGATCGAGGACGGTGATCTGGCCCTGGTCGAGCCCGGGGTCGAGCCCCAAGACGGCAAGGTCTGTTTCGCCACCTTTCCCGGTGAGGACGGCGACCGGGTGGTCAAGCGCTTCCGTCGGCTGCCGGACGGGACGATCCTGCTCGAGAGCGACAACCGCGACCACCCGACCCTGGCGCTCAACGACCGGACCGGCGCCGGAGTGCGGATCTACCGGGTCACCTGGCTGGTCAAGCCCGAGCCCTGATCGGTTTCCGTCCGGTTAAAAAACAAGTAATATAATCTAGTTACCACAGTCAAACGAGGCCGGCCCCCACTTTCCAGGTGAGTGGGAGTCCGGCCTCGTCGCCGGCCGGGACCGTGTTACTGCTAACGGATTGATTGACACCCAACGAGGACATGCCGGGACTGATCGGCCGGGTTTGTTGTGGCGGCCTATTGGTGGAATTCGTCAGCCGACGCCCCGTCGGTATAGTCGGTCTTGAAGCCCCAGCCGTCGGCGGTCAGGGTTCGGGTCGAGCCGGGGGGGTAGTCCCATTCGGTCATTTTGCGGGCCACGGTGACCACCACGTCCCGGGCCGGCCCGGCCAGGAGGTTGTAGGCCCGGTTGACCAGCGGCCGGGCGCTGACAAAGCCGGCCTGCCGGGTGACCTCGAAGCCGGCCCGCTCGACCATGAACCGGACGGTCTTGGGCGTGAAGGAATTGACGTGATCGGCGGCGGTGTAGCTCATCGGCATCGGCCGGCCGTGGACCAGCCGCGAGATGAGCCGGGCGTAAGGCTCGAAAATCCGCGACACGGGCATCATCGGCAGGCCCAGGAAGAGCAGGCCGTCGTCCTTGAGCCTGCTCCGAAAGAACATCAGGGCCGAGTGCGGGGCGCTCAGGTGTTCCAGCACGGCGTAGCACCACACCGCGTCGAAGGTTTCGGCCGGAATTTGATTGGCCGGTCCCTGGTCCAGCAGGTCGCCGCGGAGGACCGGCAGTCCTATCCCTTGGGCAAAGTCTGCCGCCGTGGCGTGGACCTCGATCCCCATCGACCCGGGGCCGAAGTGGATCAGCCCCTGGCCGTAGTCGCAGCCCACGTCCAGGACCCGGGCCGCACCGAGACCATATTGCTGGAGCGGCGGCCTGAGGGCCCGTCGCGGTCCGGGGGCGTATACGGTCTCAAAAATACGCTCGTTCTCGTCCGGGGAGAGCGGCCCCGTTTCCCGGCACCGGCGCCGGAAACCATTCATATCCGTGACTGGCAGCTCGATCATGGCCACCCCCTATCGCCGGGCGGGGCCTCATTCTTCCCAAGGATCATCGGGGGTGGACCCCTGCCGCCTCAGTAATTCAGGCCGGTCCGGTCCCGGACGAGTTTCAATGTCGGGGCGGCCACGGCCCGGGCCTTGGCCGCGCCTTGCTCGAGGACCTGGCGGACGTAATCCTCGTTCTTGGCCATTTCGGCCCGCTTGGCCCGAAAAGGGGCGAAGTATTCCCAGTATTTCTCGAACAACTCGACCTTGAGATCGCCATACCGGAGACCCCCCGCCCGGAATCGATCGGCCAGGGCCTCGACCTCCGCCTTGGTGGACACCGGTCTGTACAGGGCGAACAGGACCGAGGCCTCCGGGTCCTTGGGCGCCTCGACGGGCAGCGAGTCGGTGACGATGGACATGAATTTCTGACGGATCTCGTTTTCGTCACCAAAGAGGTCGATGGTGTTGTCGTAGGACTTGCTCATCTTCTGGCCGTCAATGCCGGGGATGACGGCCACGTCCTCGCTGATCTCGGCCTCGGGCACGACAAAGGTTTCCCCGAACTTGTGGTTGAATTTGAAGGCGATGTCCCGGGTGATCTCCAGGTGCTGCTGCTGGTCCTTGCCCACCGGGACCACGTGGGCCTGGTAGAGCAGGATGTCGGCCGCCATGAGCACCGGGTAGGTGAACAGACCGTGATTGGCCGGGAGCCCCCGGGCCACCTTGTCCTTGTAGGAGTGGGCCCGCTCCAGGAGCCCGACCGGGGTGACGTTGCACAGGATCCAGGTCAGCTCGCAGACCTCGGGCACGTCGGACTGGGTGTAAAAGGTGCACCTCTCCGGATCGAGGCCCAGGGCCAGCCAGTCCTGGGCCACCTGAATGGTGTTCCGGGCCAGGGCCCGCGGGTCCTCGACCGAGGTCTGGGCGTGGTAGTTGACGATGAACACGAACAGATCGGAGGTCTCCTGATAGCGGATCATCGGCTTCATCATGGCGAAGTAATTGCCGATGTGCAGGGACCCGGACGGCTGAATGCCGGACAGAACGCGCATTTTTTGGTCACCTCGACTGCTTGTGGCCGACGGTCATCTATACACGACCCGGCGATACTTGTCAAAATCCCAAGGGCTGAACAACGGGGTCGCCCGGTCCGGCACCAACGATAAAACTACCTGGCCCGCCGGGTCATCCGTCCGCCAATAAAGTCGGGAATCAGGTCCGCGGTGGCCGCGTCGGGGTCCTGGGTGAAACCCTCCAGCCCCAGACGGATCATCAGGTCCACCGCCCGTTGGTACTCGGCCGCGGACACCGGGCCTGATAGTTCAGGGTATTGATCGGCCCGGTGGCAAGGGAGGTACTGGGCCATCAAGCTGACCGGCACCCGGCCTTGGTAGCGTTCGGCGATCCAGGCCAGCACAGCGGCCGTGTCGTCCGCGCCCCAGGGCAGCGTCAGGTGCCGAATCAGGACGCCACGCCGGGCCAGGCCGTCCCGATCCACCTGAAGCGGTCCCTGCTGAGCGACCATCTCGTCCAGGGCGGCCAGGGCCGTGGGCACGTAGTCCTCGACCCGGGAATAGCGCTTGGCCCGGCCCGGGTCGAGATACTTCAGATCAGGCAGCCAGACGTCGACGATTCCGGCCAGGAGCCGGAGCGTGTCCCGGGCCTCGTAGCCGCCAGTGTTGAAGACCACCGGGAGATCGAGACCCCTATTTTTGGCCCGGGCCTGGGCGTCCACCACCCACGGCAGGAAATGCCCGGCCGTGACCAGGTTCAGGTTGTGGGTCGGGGCCAGGTCGAGGAAGACGGCGGCCAACTCGTCGACGCTCACCCCGCGGCCCAGGCCCTGATGGCTGATCTCGGCGTTCTGGCAAAATACGCAAGCCACGGGGCAGTGGCTGAAAAAGACCGTGCCCGATCCGGCATGGCCGGACAAGGGCGGCTCCTCGCCGAAGTGGGGACCGTGGATGGCCACCTCGACCGCGCCGCCGGCGCCGCAGACGCCCGGTTCGCCGCCCATCCGGTCCGCGCCGCAGGCCCGCGGACAGAGGCGGCAGGGCGAGGCCAGCTCGTAGAGCGCCCGGACGCGGCCGGCCAGGTCATCGACACTCAGGTCCAAGAATAATACTCCGGAAACCAAACGGCGCGGCCGGGTTTTTCGTCCTCCCGGCCGCGCCGACTCTGGGTTCAGGTCATGAAGTAGGGGACTATTCCCCGGATGCTACTGTGTGCCGCCGTTCTGGCGCAGGATCTGGGCCACGCCCATCTTTTTGTACTTGAGGGCCACGGCCAGCGGCGTCTGACCGAACTTGTTGCGGGCGTTGATCGGTGCGCCGCCCTTGATGAGCAACAGGACCACCGCCCCGTGACCCTTCCAGGCCGCGTCGTGGAGCGGCATGTGGCCCTTCTCGATCTCGCGGACGTCCGACCGGGCGCCCTTGCGCAACAGATAAGACACCACGGACGCGTGGCCGTTGTAGGCCGCCCAGTGCAGCGACGTGTTGTTCCACTTGTTGGTGGCGTTGATGTCGGCGCCCTTCATAATCAGCAGGGCGCACATGGCCACGCCGCCTTTGCGGGCCGCCCACATCAGTGGGGTGTACCGGTTTTTGCCCCGGGCGTTGGCCAGCGCCGGGTTCTTGGCCAGGATCAGGGCCGCCCCCCGGAGATCACCCGCCTTGACCGCCTGGAACAGGGCCGCCTTGGGATCGGTCGCCGGTGGAGCCGCCCCACCGCCGCCGCCCTGAATGTGCCGCTGAATCAGGTTGGCCACGGCCGGACACTTGTACTTCAGGGCCACGTCCGCCGGGGTCTGGCCGAACTTGTTGCGGGCGGTGGCCGGAGCGCCGGCCTTGAGCAGCGCCGCCGCGGCGGCGAGCCGGCACTTCCAGGCCGCATCGTGGAGCGGCATGTGGCCCTTCTCGATCTCGGCCACGTCCGTCCGGGCGCCCTTGCGGGTCAGATAAATGATCACCGCCGTGTGGCCGTTGTAGGCCGCCCAATGCAGGGACGTGTTGTTCCACTTGTTGACCAGGTTCACCCCGGCCCCTTTGGCGACCAGCATCGCCACCAGCGGCAGGCTGCCGCGCCGGGCGGCCCAGATCAGGGGCGTGTACCGGTTCTTGCCCCGGGCGTTGACCAGTTTGGGGAACTGATTCAGGATCGACCGGGCCGTGTTGACGTCGCCGGCCTTGACGGCCGCGAACAACCTGGCCCGGGCCTGATCCACGGACATAGCGTCGCCCGAGGGCTTGGGGCCGCCCCCCTGCTGACCGAGCAGGTTGGCCACGGCGGTGCATTTATATTTGAGGGCCACTTGGGCCGGCGTCTGGCCGAACTTGTTGCGGGCGTTGACCGGGGCGCCGTGCTTGACCAGCACCCGGACCACGCCGACCCGGCACTTCCAGGCGGCGTCATGCAGCGGCATGTGGCCCTTTTCGATCTCGGCCACGTCCATCCGCGCGCCCTTCTGACACAGATACTCGACCACCGGCACTTGGCCGTTGTAGGCCGCCCAGTGGAGCGAGCCGTTGTTCCACTTGTTGGTGCCGTTGATGTCCGCGCCCCGGGCCAGCAGCAGCTTGACGATGTTCAGATACCCTTTGCGGGCCGCCCAGATCAGCGGCGTATACCGGTTCTTGCCCCGGGCGTTGGCCGCCTGGGGGTTGGAGTCCAAGATGGATTTAACCGCCGCCAGGTTGCCCGACTTGACCGCCTCAAAGATATTGCCGTCTTGGGCCCGGGCCGTCGCCGGGACCAGGATCATCGGCCCCAAGGCGAACGCGAACAACAAGGCGACCAGCACCGGCCGCCATCCCCGAAGAACATGGACCTTCATAAGCCTCCTCCTGTTGCCGGCCACGCCACCCAGGGCCGCCGGTTACCGGTTACGGGCCTGCCGGCCCGAAAACGACAGTGTCCGGGTCCGTCAGGTCAAAAAGCCGCCCCCCACCAGGCGACGATCGATTCATCTCATTTTGTCCCGCCATCAGGTGACGACATGGCCGGCCGGAAACGCCCGGCCTGATCTGACGAACGGACCCTCGCCGCCCCCTGGGGCCAGTCTCCAGCATAGCCAATCAATCTCCTTGAACGAAAGTTTTTTCCCCTTTTCGGCACCGGGCCAGGCCTCGTCGCCGACGGCGTCCAGCCTAATACTTTATTATAACCGACTAATCGGTTCCCTGTATAGTCCCCGCCGGGCCTCCAGGCGGGCGGGACCGGCCCGGCCAGACCCATTTTTTCGTTACGGCAGACAGTTAGGTCGTTGCCGTGCGGCGGAACATCCATAACATTAATGATTCCCTTGCCTGGACCGGCCCAAACCTTCCATCCTGATTCCGAAACACCCTAACCTCAGCGCCGCCCCGGACTCTTGGCCAGGGCGTCCACGGGACCACCGTCGGACGGCCCGGCCGGCGGTGGCGGTCCAAACGGAAAGGAGCCGGGCAGATGATCGAGACAAACCTGCCGGGGGCCTGGTTGCGACAGATGCGCCAGGACATGGGACTCAGCCTGCGGGCCTTTGGCCGGCGGTTGGGTTACAGCAAATCGTTCGTCCACGATTGGGAGGCCAATATGGCCCGGGTGCCTCCCCGGGCCGTGCCCAAGCTGGCCCGGGTGCTGCGTCGGCCGATTCGCCAGGTCTGGGAGGCGACCCAGCCGGGCAGCCCACTCAACCAACTGATCCAAGTCGCCGGGTACGACGACGAGGTGTCCACCCGGCGGCTGCCGGTCTTCGACGCCGGGGCCGGCCAGCCATCGAGCTGGACCGACGGT
Source organism: Pseudomonadota bacterium (assembly GCA_018812395.1). Classification (GTDB taxonomy): domain Bacteria; phylum Desulfobacterota; class Desulfarculia; order Desulfarculales; family JAHJDS01; genus JAHJDS01. The sequence continues at coordinate 4,623 of JAHJDS010000368.1, read as the reverse complement.
GGCTATCCGGTCGGCGAGGCGGCCCGGTTCGAGTCCGCCCCGGCCCAGGTGGGCGACCAGAACGCCTTCTTTGTCCGCGTCCACGGCGACAGCATGGCCCCGGCCATTGAGGACGGCGATCTGGCCCTGGTCGAGCCGGGTCAGAGCCCCCAAAACGGCAAGGTCTGTTTCGCCACCTTTGCCGGCGAGACCGGCGATCGTCTGGTCAAGCGCTACCGCCGCAAGCCGGACGGCGCCATTCACTTGATCAGTGACAACCAGAGCCACCCGACCATCGTCCTGCGACCCGAGGAGGCCTCGGAGGTGCGACTCTATCGAGTCACCTGGCTGAGCAAGCGTGATCCCTGAGCCGGTTCCAATCCCGGGGCGGGCCGCGAAGGTGATTGGTGATAAAATACGGGAGTTGTGGTAAACTGATGGTCTCAAACCTGGGGTCGGGAGTATCCGCCATGATTCGCGTCTTTGTTCGTCGCCGAGTATTGCCGGGGTTGGTGATCGTGGTCGTTTCCTGGGGCCTGGCGGTCGCCGGGTGGTCGAGGCCGGACCCGTCGCCGGCCGCCGAGAGGGTGCGACAGGTGAGGCCGTTGTCGTTTTTGCGGTCCGGAAACAAGTGCGGCGGCGTCAGTCCCCAGCTGACCATTCGCGTCTCGCCCTCGGACAACGGGCAGTTGCAGATCGGTCTGATCGAGGACCGCTTCTTCGGCCACGGCGCCATGTCCCGGGCCGCCTACTGGATGGCCGGGGTGGTGGCCGGTCTGGTCAGCCGCCGGCCCATGGGCTGGCGGATCACCTTCGTGCGCAGCGGCTGGTTCGACGGCCCGTCGGCCGGCGGCCTGATGACCGCCACCATCTTGGCGGCCGTGCTCAACCAGCCATTCCTGCCCAAGGTGACCATGACCGGGACGATCAACCCGGATGGAACCATCGGTCCGGTGGGCGGCATCTACTACAAGCTGCTGGGGGCCAAGAAGGCGGGCATGACCAAGGTCCTCATCCCGGCCGGCCAGTACTTCGAGCGCAGTTGCGGCGACCGCAAGAGGGTCAGCCTGTTCGTCCGGGCCAAGTCGTTGGGCATCGAGCTGGTCCCGGTCCGCGACATTTATGAGGCCTACTTCCACCTGACCGGCAGCCCGCTGCCCTTTGTCCTGGACTACCGCGAGAAGCTGAACCTCCCCGGACGGGCCCGCCGGGCGGTGAACATGGCCTTTCACGTCTGGCAGGGACGGTTCAACACGCGCATCGAGACCATGCGCGCCCTGGCCAAACAGGTCGAGCCCAAGCGCCAGTCATACATGGCCCGGCTGTGGCGGCTGGCCTACGATCGGCGGAACCAGGCCCTGGTCGCCTACCGGAAGGGGCAGTGGTGCGCCGCCTTCGGCCTGATGTTCCACGCGGCCAACGTCGCCGGCCGGGGGGCGCTCCTGAGCCGCATCAGCGCCGCCTACAACCAAGGGGGGCGGACGGCCGCCTGGCCCGTGTTTCGCCGAGGGCTCATCAACAAGCAGGACCTCAGTCGCCACCTGAGCCGGCTGTCCCGCCAAAAGATCAAGACCCTCAATGACCTGATCTCCATGGCCGAGGCCTACGCCTACCTTGACACCGGCGTCGGGGTCTACGGCCGGGCCCAGGCCACCCTCCGCCGGCTCCGCCAGGCCAAAAACGACGAGGCGCGGGCCAAGATCATTTTCAGCTCGGCCGGGTTGCACCCGGTGGTGCGCGATTTCCTCCTCCTGACCGAGGACGTGATGAACATCGGTCTGGGTTACGGCGGCCCACCGGTGCCCTCGCTCAAGCGATTGTCGGTCTGGTCCCGGGCCATGCTCCGGGCGGCCGAGGCCAACGAGGGTTACTTTGACCGCATTGTCCTGGACCCCCTGGCCAAGCGTTACAAACGCTCGCGCGACGTGGTCCGGGCCTTTGTCCTGCGCCGCGACATGCAGTACCTGCTGGCCTTGTTGTCCATCCGGGCGGTGAGGATCATTTATCGCAAGCTGCCCGCTGGCGTGCACCGGCAAACGGCCGTCCTGGGCAGCGCGACCAACGCCTTTTCCCTGATGAGCCTGGCCGTGGCCAAGTGGTACGCCCTGGGGGCCAAGATGGACAAACGGGGCATGGTCGTCAAAATCGGAAGGGAGGATCGACTGGCGGCCATGCTGCGCTCGGCCCGCCGGCATTTGCGGGAGTCGATCTTGAAGGCCCGCCAGATGGGCTACCGGCCGGTGATGCCCACCTTCCATCTCAAAATCGCCGAGGCCCTGTCCGGCGAGACGAACCGGCCCCACGATCGGCTGTGGGCCCTGTCCGAGTACTGGGCCGGGACGATCTTCGGCCGGTTGATGGGCGCCCTGGCCCAGCCACGCCCGGCCATGGTTGGTGGGCCGCCCCATTGGCGGGCCTCGCGATAAACGGTGTCGGGCCGCGGCGGTCCGGGTCAGCATCAACGAGATGTTTCCGAAACGTTTTCAGGGATGGGTCGGCCTGATCCTGGCCGGGTGGGTCGTCTTTTACGGACGACCGGCCGCCGCCGCTCGGGTGTCGTGGGTCGTGGACGGCGACACCCTGGAGGTGAACCACCGCGGCCGACGGGTATTGGTCCGGCTGATGGGCGTGGATTGCCCCGAATCCCGCTCGTCCAGTAAATTGACCCGACAGGCCCGGCGGACCGGGGTCTCGGCCCGGCTCATCCGGCGCTGGGGACAACGGGCGACCGGGTTCACCCGGCGGCTGGCCGCCGGACGGCGGGTGCGCCTTCGCTTCGATCGAATCGGGGATCGCCGCGACCGTTACCAACGGCTGCTGGCCTACGTCGTTTTGCCTGACGGGCGAGTCTTGAACACGGAACTGGTGCGGCGCGGCTATGCCGTGGCCTACCGGCGCTATCGCTACACCAAGAAGCGCTATTACTTGAGGCTGGAGCGTCAGGCCCGGGCGGCCAGACGCGGGTTGTGGGCCGACCGGCGCTGGCGGCGGTTCGCGGATCAGGTGTCGAGCCGGTATCGCCCCCGGCGTCGCCGGCGGATGAGGTGGTAGCCCGTCAGCGTGTTACTCGAACCTGATAACTCTGCTCGATGGTCTGCACCAGATCGGTCAGGACCCGGTTGACCGGGGTCTCGATGCCGAGGGCCGAACCTTCCCGGACCACGGCGCCGTTGATGAAATCGATCTCCGTCCGGCGCTGGGCCAGGACGTCGCCGAGCATCGAGCAGGTGTTGCCGGACGTGTTGCGGCAGACGGTGCGTACCGCCTCCAGGGGATCGGGATGCAGCAACTCGATCCCCCTGGCCTCGGCCACGGCCACCACCTCACCCACGGCCCCGGCCATGATCGCGGCCGTGCCCTGGTGCTCGATCAGGGCCCCATTTCTCAGGCGGGTGATCGCCCCCAGGGCGTTGATCCCGACGTTGACCACCAGCTTGGACCAGATCAGGTTCTGGACGTCGGGCTTGACGTCGGGCTTGAACCCGGCCCGGGTCAGGGCCTCGACCACCGGCCCCAACTCGGCGTTATCGCCGGCGGCCCGGCCGATGATCGTGTCGCCCTCGCCGGCGTGCTGAACCGCGCCCGGAGAATGGACAAAGGCCCCGGCCGTGGTCACGCCGCCGATAACCCGTTCGGCCCCCAGCTTCTCCGACAAGATCTCGACGTTACCCACGCCGTTTTGGAGGGTCAGGACCCAGCGCGGCCCGGGCTGGACGCCGGCGATCTCGTCGGCCACGGCCGCCGTGGCGTAGGCCTTGACGCAGACCAGGACCAGATCGGCGTCGGCCAGGTCGACCACGTTGATCCCGGTCGGCACGTGGACCTCATGGTCCCCGCGCACGCCGGTGATGATCAGTCCCTGACGATGGATCAACACCGCCCGATCGGACTTGTAGTCCAGCAGGGACGCCTCGAAGCCGGCTGCCTGGAGGTAACCGGCGAACAGACAGCCCATGGCCCCGGGACCGATGACCACGATCTTCATTTCTTACTCCGTTCGTTTCCAGCGGCTAGGGGTGTCGACCATCAGGGTGCGCGCTCACGCAGCAGATGAACACCAGATCGTCCGGGCCGGTATTTTTAAAGGTGTGGTTCTCGCCGGAGGGGATGTACACGAAATCCGCCGGCTGGAGAGGTTTGGTCCCCTCGGGCCCGGCGACCTCGCCCGCTCCGGACAGGATGTAGATCTGGTGCTCCCAGGGGTGGTCATGGGGGGTCACCACGCCGCCCGGAGTAATGGTCACTCGTCTCATGTGAAAGCCTGCGTGCTGGTCCTTGTCGATCAGCCATTGGATCTGGCTGCCCTCGGCCCCGGGGATGGGGGCCGGTTCGCCTTTGACCTGGCCGGCGTGACGATGAATCATGCTTTCTCCTTTCCGGATCCTTTTAAATTTAGAATCCGTGCCCGCCAAATGCGGAAGGCAGGTTCGCCCGGCCACCGCCGGTCGACGCGAATCACGCCCGTGCGGCCTCGCACCCTGTGCGGCTCCGCACCTAACGCTTGATCTCGGCCAGGAGCGAGTCGTCCATCTTGAACTCGTGCTCCGGGGCCGGGAATGTTCCGCCCTCGACCTCCTGCATGTAGGCCTTGACGGCCTGGTCCATCTCGGGCATGAGGTCGACATACTTCTTGACGAACTTGGG
>JAHJDS010000588.1 GCA_018812395.1 Pseudomonadota bacterium | reverse complement strand
TTTCACCATTGTCAATATCGTTGACTTCGGTCACTCGGATATTGAGGGCGTTGACGGTTAAGGCCGTGCTCCATGTCGATCCGCCGTCGTTAGAATATTGTAAGCCGATAGGGACCATTTACGCCTCTCTTGTGTGGCCGATGTACTTTGTCGTGTCGTCTGCTATTGAGGGAGTGATCTCGGTTATTACATACGTCTTGGTTTTCCCCGCCACGGTGATCGTGAGTTTGATCGGAGGATATTCAACTGCATCATGGTCGTTCTCAGCCAGGACAATCTCAACCGTATCGCCTCTCGGTCTTACGAACCCTACGGGATCGGTTGCGAATGAAGCATCATTGTAGAGATAATGCGCGAGGGCCATCGCCGGTGCTTCGATGTAGGTCGAATAATGAGGGTCGGCTGCCGTTGCTTTCGGAAATGCAATTCCGCCCGTGATCCACTCGCCGTTTTCGGGTTTCGTGTTGTAAGTAGATGCTGCGCCTGCGCCGTTGTCCTTTGGCTGGAAAACACAAACAGAATACGCCGAAACGGCCGCCGTTCCCGTCCCTCCTGTAAGGACAAACACCGAGCACATGAAGTCAGTATCTACAGGGCGAAGATTGCAAAGCAACGCTCCGCCGTAATCGTTGCCCTTGCCTGCTTCTCTCTTGAAGTCGTAGTTTGTCTGTGAGTGATTCGCTGATAAAATGAACGTGTCGTATTTCAGCATCGAAGAGCCACCGCCGCCTCTTTTGACATTCGAGGCTACTTCGTTCGATCCAATTGCTGAACCCGTCGAGACGATTTCAACACCGTCGCAAGTGAACGAATTGGGCTTTTCAAGTAAGGACAAAACCGTGTCGAGATTGGTCACTGCTTTCGTTGCTGAAAACTTTGCTATCTCAATCACCTCGAGATACCTTTGCCCTGCCGCGTTCGATCTTGTCCGATAGGTCAATCCAAAGGAAGAACAGATACGGTCCAAAACTTCCAAAGGATCGGCGCATCTTTTCCATGAATGCGGGCCGGTTTCCCACGGGTCGAATAATGAGTACGCCTCATAGTATTGGGGGGAAGTCCAGAAGCCAGAGGGAACCCAAAGGTCATCAATCCCTACACCCACCAAAGTAGTACCGCCCGAGCTTGTGGAATCAGCCGAGTTGTAGTAGAACTGCCACGAATGGAAATCGCTCCACGCCCCGCCGTCGTTGACTGTCGATTCATAACCGAGGAATTTATTGATCTGCTCGAAAATATCGACTATCTTGATGAACCGGAGTAAGTCCGTATTGAATACGTTGAATATCCACGGGTCGCCGTCCTGTCCGGGCTTTGTTAAAAAACACGAATCTAAAACGTAACGCCCCGGCGGGAAAGTGCGTGTATCGACTGTGAGCGAGCCGTTGAATGTGAGATAGGTATATGTCGAGGTCCAATCATAATCAGCCCTTAACAGCCCGCCGTATTGCGTAGTCGGCGCGGCCATGCCCGTGCCTGCGCTCATCCATTGCGCTGCCGTGGTTTTCTTCAGGAGTTGCAGAGGGTCATCCGCGGTGATCTTTACCATCCACGTTTCAGGGTCGGTAGCTTTCCAGACTTCTTTCTCTGTCGCCGTGGGGTCGATCACCCCAACGTACTGAACGACATATGCTCCGCCCGAGGTTGACTTCGTGGAAATCCTGATATATGAGATATAGTTGTACGCTATATTTGCGGTGACAATATCGTACACTCCATAATCCCTTTCAACCGTCCCCGTGCCTACTGTCGTGTAAGTCAAAACTCCAGCGACTACCAGAAACCTTTGACCGTCTGTGTACGCTACGGAGTTGTATGTGACTGAGGTATAGCCGTTGTTCTTGTACCAGTTGCCTACAACCAAGTCTCCCGTGGCTACATCCGCGCCGTCAAGCCCTGCGAACTCATTAATAGCTTCGATAGTCATTGACGAATTCCCTGCGACTCCCGGCTCCACGCTTGACACAAGTTGAATATCAGGGACGTTCCAAGGGAACCCGTTCGCGCTTATTGCGCCGGTTGACCAATCCAAAGCGGGGAGGGCTTTCGAGTATCCAGAAGCAGGGAGCCAATTCGATAGAGCTTGGTCTTGGATTTCAACCTTGACGTACTTCGCGTCTTTCTTTGTCAGCGTAGGACACGCGCCGGATTCCCATACCCAAAGCATTACGCAATCCTCCGCGCCCTGTTGACGGCGTTCCCTTCAATGGTGGATTCAAACCGCGAAAACATAATCTTCACCGGCTTATTTTTCCTTCCCGATCCTGCGGGCGCCTCGCCCCTACGATACCGCTCAGCGTCGGACTGAGTAAGAACTGATTCGCCTTTATGCAAGATTGCGGGCATAGCGTCACGGGGGACGTAATCGATACCAGTTCTAAAGGAACCGACTCCCGCCCGTGCGATTTCG
>JAHJDS010000367.1 GCA_018812395.1 Pseudomonadota bacterium | reverse complement strand
GGACGTCGTGTTCGGGCACGTACTTGGCCCGGACCCCTTCGGCCACGATCTCGAATTTCATGGCCTCGAGCGACTCGGTGATGTGCTTGACCGCCTCGCCGCTCCAGCCGTAGGACCCGAAGGCGGCCCCGATCCGGCCGGCGGGTTTGAGGCCCTTGATGTAGGTCAACACGTCGGCCACCCGGGGCAACATCTGATTGTTGAGCGTGGCCGAGCCGAAGACCAGGGCCTGGGCGTCCAGGACCTCGGTCATGACGTCGGAGCGGTTGTTGACGGCCAGGTTCATCAGCTTGACGCTGACGCCCTGCTCGACGATGCCGCCGGCGATGGCCTTGGCCATGGTCTCGGTGCTGTGCCACATGGTGTCGTAGATGACCAGGGCCTTGGGCTTGGTCTTCTGGCGGCTCCACGAGTCGTAGGCGCTGATGATCGAGCCCGGGTCCTTCCGCCAGATCAAGCCGTGGTCCGGGGCGATCATGTCGATGGCCAGGTTCATCTCGGCCACGTTTTTTAGGATCTTCCGGATCAGCGGCGAGTAGAGCAGCAGGATGTTGGCGTAGTACTTGGCCGCCTGGCGCATCAACCGGCCGGTGTCGACCTGGTCGTCGAAGCGCTCGCTGGTGGCCCAGTGCTGGCCGAAGCCGTCGCTGGAGATGAGCAGCTTCTGGTCCGGGAGGTAGGAGAACATCGAGTCCGGCCAATGGACCATCCGGGTCTCGAGGAAGGTGACGGTCCGCCGGCCGAGACTGATCGAGTCGCCGGTGCCGACGATCTCCAGGGGCCAGCCCTGGGGATGGAAGTGCTGGTCCAGGGCCTGGGCGGCCATTTTCGAGCAAAAGATCTTCTTTGGTTTGATGCGCTCGACGACCTCGGGCAGGCTGCCGGAGTGGTCCATTTCGACGTGATTGACCACCAGGTAGTCGATCTTTTCCGGCTCGATGACGCCGTGGAGGTGGTGCCACAGGTCGCCCACGAACCCCTTCTTGACCGTATCGAAGAGCGTGACCCGGTCGTCCTTGACCAGGTAGGCGTTGTAGGTGGAGCCGCGCTCGGTCGAGTAGCCGTGAAAGTCGCGGATGTTCCAGTCAATGGCCCCGACCCAGTAGATGTCGTCCATCAGTTCCACCGGACCCATCAATGTCCTCCTCGTATGTAAAAAAAACCGGCCGGCCGGGTTCGGTCCGACCGGGTGGTGGTGCCTATTCCGGCTCGAATTGATCCTTGCTGGCGCCGCAAACCGGGCAGACCCAATCGTCGGGCAGGTCTTCGAAGGCCGTTCCCGGGGCGACGTTGCCGTCGGGATCGCCGGCCGTGGGGTCATAGATGTAACCGCAAACTCCACAAACGTATTTCTTCATCTTTCCTCTCCGTTGGTTGGGTCCTGGATGTCGTTTTCCGGGGCATGGGGCGCCGCAAAGGCCAAACCCCGGCCGGCGCCCGTTAGGGCGCCTTGGCGGCCAACTCCCGGCCGTAGTCCTGGGCCATTTTGGTCCCACCCTCCAGGGCGGCCGATTTGAGCATCAACGGCCCGGAGGCCATGTCCATGTTGAAGACGTGCCTCATGGTGTCGAAGATGCGGGTCACCGCCTCGCCGCTCCAGCCGTAGGAACCGAAAGACCCGCCGATCTTGCCCTCGAGTCCGGCCTTTTCGGCCAGAAAAAGCATGGTCTTCATGCCCGGAATCATGTCGCCGTGATAGGTCGCCGAGCCGAAGGCGTAGCCGTCGTACCCGGTCAGGTCGTCCTGGCTCTTGATTTCAGCCACGTCCGCCAGGCGAGCCTCATGGCCGGCGATGCGAATCCCTTCGCCGAGGAGTTGGGCGATGATTTTGGTCTGTCCGCCGCGGCCGGCGTAGACGATCAGGAACCTGGCCACGTTTTCTCCTTGGGGGTCCTATTAATCAATACCCTGACCGTCGATCTTTGGCAAGTCGGGCCGGTCATTTTCCAATGACGATCCGCCGCCCGAACTCCCGGGCCTGGCGGTGGATTTCCGGATTGGAGGCCACGGCGTCGGGCCCCTCGAGTCCCCGGAAGTGGAGCCCGTCGCCGAACTCCATGTCCAGGGCGTCGAAGAAGTATTTGGCCGTCAGCTTGGTCCCCTCGAACAGGTTCTGGCCCTTGGTGGCGCCCACGGCCACCAGGTAGCCAATACCGGAGTCGTACGTCTTGCGCTGGGCGGGGGATTTTTGGAGCATGCGCCGCGACCAGTGGGCCTGGCTCCGGTCGATGAGGGCCTTGAGCTGTGACGGCGGACCGTAAAAGAAAATGGGCGAGCCGACGACGATGACGTCGGCCTGATCCAACTGGTCGTAGACCGCCTGCATGTCGTCCTTTACGGCGCACTCCCCGGTGTCATTGCAGGCGCCGCATTCCAGGCAACCCGCCACATCGAGTTGGCGGACATAGACCCGTTCGATGTCCGCCCCGGCCTTGGCGGCCCCTTCCAGGACCAGGTCCAGGACCTGATCGCTGTTGCCCCCTTTACGGGGACTGCCGTAGATACCCAGAACCTTCATGGATTCTCCGTTGTTACCGGGCGTCGGCCGCGTCCGCGCCTCGCCGCCGAACCGCCCGGTCTATTCGTCCGAGGCCTCCTCGAGGGTGCCCTTGGTCTTGGCGGCGCACAAGGGGCAGACCACGTCGATCTCCTTTTCGTCGCCGATAAACTTCTTCCGCAGCATCTCGGGCGTGAGATGACTGATCGTCCCGCAGGCGCAATGGGGGCACTCGGCCCGCACCAGATATTTCCGCTTGGACATGTCTTGCCTCCTTGCCGTGGCCATTCCGGCCCGTCACGGCGCCGCCGCCCCGCCCCAGTCCTGGTTCCGGCCGAGTCCGACAGGCACCTTTCCATTTACCTATGTACTGTTAACTGGATTGTCAAGGCCCGGCGAGTCGTTGCCCCCCCGGGACTTCCGCTGGTCCAGCAGTTCCCTGACCTTGGCCGCCAGGTCGGTCATCCGGTAAGGCTTGCGAAGCAGGCCCTTGGCCCCGGCGGCCAGCATCTCGTCCACCCGCTGTCCCCCGCTGAACCCGGACGACAACAGCACCTCGGCCTCGGGCCGAAGAGACAGGATATTTTTTAGGGCCTCGAGGCCGCTCATGCCGGGCATGACCAGGTCAAGAATGACCAGGTCGACCTCGTCGGCGTGATCGCGAAAAACCCGGACGGCCTCCCGACCGTCCTCGGCCAGGAGGACCCGGTAACCCAACTCGGCCAGCACCTCCTCGGCAAAGGAGCGAATGACCTCTTCGTCGTCCACCACCAGGATGGTCTCGTCGCCGCCGGCCACCACGTCGTTCCCGACCGCCGGCTCGCCGATATCCGAGGCCGGCCGGCTGGTGGCCGGCAGGAAGACGCGAAAGGAGGAGCCTTTTTGCGGCTCCGAGGTGACGTCGATGTGGCCGTCATGGTTGCGGATGATGCCGTAGGCCATGGCCAGACCCAGGCCGGTGCCGCCTTCCTTGGTGGTGAAAAAGGGATCGAAAATCCGTTCCCGATGGGCCGGATCGATGCCGACGCCGGTGTCGATGACGCTGACGCACACGTGGTCGCCCGGTTGGGCCGGCACGTGGGCCCGGCAGTATTCCTCGTCCAAGAGGACGTTTTTGGCCTCGAGTCGCAACCGTCCGCCCTCGGTCATGGCGTCCCGGGCGTTGATGCACAGATTGAGGAGGCAGTTCTCGAGCTGCCCGGGATCACCGAGCACGGCCTTGAGGTCGGGCTCGATGGCGGTCGTGACGTCGATGGCCCGGTCGAAAGTCCGGCTGATGAGCGTCAGCACCCGTTGCACCAGGCGACCGATGTCCACCGGTTCGACCTCGTATTTGCCCTGTCGGGCGAACCCCAGCAGTTGCTGGGTCAGCTCGGCCGCCCGCAGGGCCGCCCGCTCGATGATCTTCAGGGACCGGCCGACCGTGTCCGCGTCATCCGATTTGCGCTGGGCCAGCGAGGCGTAGCCCAAGATGCCTTCGAGGATGTTGTTGAAGTCGTGGGCGATGCCGCCGGCCAGCCGCCCGATGCTTTCCATCTTGTTGGCGTGGGCCAGCCGGATCTGCAGGCTTTCCCGTTCCTGTCGGGCCTCCATGCGGGCGGTGATGTCCTCGATAAAGGCCAGGACCGCCGGTCGGCCCTCGTAAACGACCTGGGTGAGCAAATGACCGAGAATGATCGTCCGGCCGTCCAAGGTCAGCCCGCGGGCCTCGAACATGGGCGGTACGTCCTCCCCCCTGAGGAGCCGTTCTTCGTGCTCGCGGACCAGGTCGCGGTCCCGGGGATCGTAGAACTCGAGCACCGGCCGTTCGATAGCCTGGCCGGGATCCTCCAGCCCGAGCATCTCGAACAGTCTGGGATTTAGATACAGGCAACGGCCGTCCCGGTTGATGCGGATGCCGATGGGGGCCTTTTCGATGAGGGACCGGTACTTCTCCTCCGAGGCCCGCAACATCATTTCCGTCTGACGGCGCTGGGTCATGTCCCGGATGACGCCCCGGAAGCCGAGCTTTTGTCCCTTCTCGTCCCGGATCAGCGCCGCCGAGACCTCGACGCGGCGGATCTCACCCTGGCGGGTGATGATGTCGTGTTCCAGCGTCCTCTCCGGCCGGCCGGTCCGATAGATCTGATTGAAGACCTCGTAGACCCGGCCCTGATCATAGGGGGCGACAAAATCGCGTTGGGACAGCCCCAAGATGTCGTCCAGGTCACCCTCGATCAGCCGACACAGGGCCGGGTTGGCAAAGGAGATGCTTCCCCGCCGATCGGTCTCGAAGAACCCTTCCTCGATTTCGGTCACCAGATGGCGGTACTTTTCCTCGGAGGCTCGGACGGCGCGCCAGGCCTGACGCTGTTCGGTCACGTCCCGGTTCACGCCGCGGTAACCGATCACCCGTCCCGCCTCGTCCAGCAGAGGCCTCCCGAAGCGCTCGATGATGACCTCGTGGCCGTCGGCGTGGAGGACGGTGCTGATCAGGCCGGACACCTCCTGATGATCGCGGTAAGCCCGGGCCATGCGGCGGGCGTCTTCGTCTCTTGTCTGGGCTGGAAAGAAATCGGCGAAGTGACGGCCGACGATCTCTTCGGCCTCGAACCCGACGACGCTCTTGACCACCGGGGAGCTGTAAGTGCAGATGCCGTCGACGTTTGTTTCCCAGATCCAGTCGCCGGTGAAGACGGCCACGTCCCTGAAGCGCTGCTCCGAGTCCTTGGCTTCGGCGTAGAGCAAGATGTTGGCCAGGGAAGCGCTCACGATTTGCCCGATGGAGGTGTATTGTCTCTTGTCCGCGTCGCTGAAGGGCCGCCGCGACCTGCTGGGGACGATCAAGGCCCCCAGCAGGCGGTCCTGGGCCAGCAGCGGGATGGCGACCATCGAGGCCATGCCCTCTTTTTTGGCGTCTTCCCGGGCCAAGGACCAGGCTTGGTAGTCGTCGATGAACAGGGGTTGGCGTTCCTGGGCCGCCTGTCCGGTGGCGCCTCGACCCAGTTCCACGCTCTTGATTTGTTCGAAAAACTCGTTACTCAGGCCGCGGTGATCGGCTAGGATCAGCCGCTGCTCGGTTTCGTCCCACAGGAACAGGCCCGGCGACTCGACGCCGGTGATGGCCACCACCTCGTCCAGGACGGCCTCGATGAACTCCGGGACGGCCAGGGACCGGGTGGCCACCAGGGACAGGCGATGCAGGGCACGCAGTTGCTCGTATCCGGCCCGCAAGGCCTCCTCGGCCCGATGGCGGTCGGTGATGTCGGTATAGGTCACAAAGGCGCCACGAAGCCGGCCGGCGATGATCACCGGCGAGGAACTCATCCAGACCCGGACCCGGCCGCCGTCCCGGCGGTGCCGAATCCCCTCGACCTGGCAGACCTCCCATTCCTCCAGGGTCTTCCGGGTGTATTCCCGTCCTTCTTCTTGCAAGTCCGGCGGCACGATCAAATCGTCGATGGTCCGGCCCTTGGCCTGGGCGGCGGAGTAGCCGAACAATCGTTCAAAGGCCGGATTGAGGGCCGTGATCAGCCCTTGGTCGTTGACCAGGGCCACGGCCAGGGGCGTCGTCCGGAACAACACGTCGAAGACCAGCCGCCGCCGTTCCAGTTCCACCTCGGCCCGGTGCTCGTCGGTGACGTCGATCAGATGGCCCATGTTGGCCGGACGGCCGTGGTGAGTGACATGGGTGGCGTGGATCTCGATCCAGACGACCTCGCCGTCCCGACGCAGACCGCGGAAGACGTAGCGAGCCGAGGCCGGTTCTTCGGTCTGCCGGAATTGTCCCCTGGCCTTGAGTTTTTCCCGGTCCTCGGGGTGAACCAGATCCCAGGGGGTTCGGCCGATCAATTCCTCCGGGGAATCGAATCCGAACATCTCGGCCAGCCGGCGATTGACGTACCGGAATTGGTCGTCCTGGTGAAGGTAGACGCCGACCAGGGCGCTGTCGGCCAGAAAGCGGTAGTGGGCCTCGGACCGGGCCTCCGCCGACTCGGCCGACTTTTGGTCGTCGATGTCGAACACCAGGGCGTCCAGGTCGGCCGGTCGGCCGGCCTCGTCCGCCGCGGCGCGACTGTGTTCGCGGACCCATCGCTCCCGGCCGTCGGCCCCGACGATCCGGTAGTCCACCCGGCAGACTCTCCCGGCGGCCAGGGCCTTTCCCCGGGACTCGATGGTCCGGGGCAGGTCTTCGGGATGGATCAGGTCGTCCCACCCGGCCTGGCCGGACAAGAGTCTGTGCGGGTCCACCCCGGTCAGCGACTCGACCGGACCGGCCAGCAAGGCCAGGGATTTGTCCGGCCGTCGCCGCCAGGTCACGACCTCGAGATGTCCGATCAAGGACCGCCACGCCTCGTCCCTCTCCAGTTCGCCGAGCCGGGCCTCGAGCTGTTCGAGACGTTGCGCCGTTCGGTCAGTGTCATGATGATCGGGCATTGGCCTCTCGCCTGACCGGGACCAGCTGAACCGCGGCCCCCCGAGGGAGATGGGTCGGGACGAACGGTCACGTTTACCTATACATTCCCCGTGGGTACGAGTCAATACGGCGGCCGCACCAAAGGCTTGCCTGACGGCGCCGGGCAGGCACAAAAAAATATAGGGATGGATTCGGACTATACCGCCTGAATGCGCCACGGATCGGGTGTCTGACGGCCGGGGGGCGGGGTCCTCGGTCCTGTCTTTGCGGGTCTAGCCCGGGCATTCGTCGCCCTAGGCGGACGAATAGGACGGGCCGCGGGGGACGGCTCGGGCGGGGCGGGGAACCACTCCCCTTCGGGCCCCTGGTCAGCGGATGTACAACACCAACGTCGGGCGGCCGAAGATCAATCCCACCGGGATCCAGCCTTGGGAGAGGTGGTTGTTGATCCCGGTCTCCAAGACGTTCTGCTTGGCGCTGTCCAGCTTCCAGGACTTGTAGTTCCAGCCCTTGACCTTGAGGTAGATGACGGTGATCGTCTTGGCCCGACGGTCCAGGGCCACCGGCACGAAACCCGCCTTGAGGTGTTTGGTCAGGGCCGCGTCCAGGTGGGTCCGGGTCGAGGGGGTGGCGGCCGCCTTCCAGGCCAGGACCTCCAGGGTGGGCATCCGACAGAACATGACCCAGTACTTGCCGGCCGGGTCGGAGGCCAGGCCGACCGGAATGGACTGGGAAGCCAGCCGCTGCCGGATGCCGGCGGCCAGGTCCTCGAAGTGCTCGAGGCTCCAGTCCTGGGAGGTGTAGAAGGGGCAGTTCTTGACGGTCATCACCCACAGGCGGCCGCCCTGGAGCGACATGGCCGCCGGCACGAAACCCCGCGAGGCCAGACGGTTGAGGTCCCCGGTCAGACGGGGCAGGTTCTCGGTCTCATAGGCCTTGAGGTTCCAATGCACGGTGACCGTTTCGGCCCGGGCCCAAGCCCCCCCGAACCACAATCCCGCCGTGATGAGTCCCGCCAGGATGAGCCGACCGAACCGTGCTCCCATGTCAGACCCCCTTTTTTCTGGTCCAGAGACCGGCGATGGGCAGGCCGCAGTAAGCGCACTTCCCGCCGCTGATTTTGAGGTCCCTGATGACGTAGCCCACCCGGTGCACGATCCGCCGTCGACACTTGGGGCAGTAGGTGCTCTCCAAAATGTGCCCCGGCACGTTGCCCAGGTAGACGTAGCGCAGGCCGGTCCGGCGGGCGGCGAGGCAGATATTTTCCAGGGTCTCCACCGGCGTGGGGGGCAGGTTCTTGAGTTGATACTGGGGATAAAACCGCGAGAAATGGACCGGCGTGTCCGGACCGAGCGCCTCGACGATCCAGCGGCACATCCGCTTGATGGTCGGCAGGTCGTCGTTCAGGGTGGGGATGACCAGGTTGACGATCTCGAGGTGCTTGCCCAGTTTCCGAAGGAGTTTCAGGGTTTCGAGCACGGGCCCCAGTTCGCCGCCGGCGATTCGTTGGTAAAAGGCCGGCGAAAAGCCCTTGAGGTCGATGCAGGCCGCGTCCAGGTACGGCGCCAGGTCCCGGAGGGGCCCCGGGTTGATGAACCCGTTGCTGTGGCACAAGTTCAGCAATCCCGGACCGCGGGTCAGCCGGCCGATGTGGTACATGTACTCGAAGAAGATGGTCGGCTCGACATAGGTCGAACAGATCGACGGACAACGGTACTTCCGGGCCAAACGGACGACCTGGGCCGGCGGCAGGTGGAAGTTGACCGTTCGTTCGGGCACGTTCTGGGAGATCTCCCAGTTCTGGCAGAACTTGCAGGTGAAATTGCATCCGGCGGTGGCCACGGAAAGGCTGCGCGTCCCCGGCAGGACGTGAAAGAAGGGTTTCTTTTCCACGGGATCGACGTGCACGGCGCAGGGATTGCCGAAGACCCGGGAGTAATACCGGCCGCCCAGGTTCTCCCGCACCCGGCACTGACCGCGTTGCCCCTCGCTCACCCGGCAGTGGTTGGGGCAGAGGGTGCAGCGGACCTCGTTGCCCGGGAGCTTCTGGTAGTAGGGCGACTCCAGCCGCCCGATGAGGCCCCGCCCGGACCGGACCGCGGCCTGGGACTCGGTCGGGGCCAGGGAGGTCGCCGCCCAGGCGCACAGGCCGGCGCCGCAGGCCTTCAGAAAGTGACGGCGGTCCGATCCGGAGCCGTCCACCGGGGGACGGGGAGACGAGACCTCCGTCATGTTTCACTCCGGGTCATCATGGCTCGTCTTCGGGCCAGTCCTCGACGTCCACCAGTTCGATCAGAATCTTTCGCTGCGGATGGGGGCAACCCTCGCGCCGGCAGACGTAGGCCAGACCGCGATACGTCCCCTTGGTCCTGGCCCGGAGCCGGAGTTCCGAGCCGCACTCGCACTGCACCGTCAGCGGTAGAAAGGGGATCAGCTTCTCGTATTCGGCCAGGGTCAGACGCATGGACCCTCCTCTAGCCCTTAAACATACGCCCAAACCGGACCTCAAAGCAAGTCCGTGTCCCGGTCCACCCGACGACCGGCGGCGTTGACAGCGCCGGTGGAACTGTTGGATAATGTCTCGAAATTCGCTTGGGCCGAATCATTCATCAGTTTCGTCGCCAGGCGGAGGAAATGCTTGGCCGGAGGCGCCCGAGTTTCGCCCGGCCCGGCGCCGCGGCCGGCGCAATTGATGAATCATCCGGGAGGACCCGCTTGCCGGACCAGCCCTCTGACGCCAAAATGACCATCGAGCACCTGCCCGAGGGCGCCTGCCGGGTCCGGCTGGGGGGGCATCTGAGTTCGGATCAGGCGGTCCTCTGGGCCCGAAAATGGGCCGCGGAAGAGGAGATCAAACGGGCGACCCGGGTGGAGGTCGACCTCTCGGACATCACCTATCTGGACACCGCCGGGCTGGCGTTGCTCCTGGGTTGGCAGCGGGAAGTCCTGGACCGGGGCGGCCGGTTCGCCTTCGCCGGGGTGGCCCACGAGTCGACCGGTCTGTTCCGGCTGGCCGATGTCGAGCGCCTGTCCCGACCGGTGCGGATGGGACTGCCGCCGCCGGACAGCCTGCCGGTCAAGGTCGGCGCCCTGACCATCTTCCACCTGGTCCGCCTCAAGGACACCCTCGGTTTCTTCGGCGCGACCATGGCCGCCCTCTGGCAGTCCGTGCGCCAGCCCCACCGGATTCGGTGGGGGGACACAATGTCCTACATCGAGCGGGCCGGCCTGGACGCCATGCCCATCGTCTGCCTGATCAGCTATCTGCTGGGCGGGATCATGGCCTTCATGGGCGCCGTCCAGCTCCAGCAGTTCGGGGCCGCGATCTACGTGGCCGACCTGGTCGGCCTGGCCATGATCCGCGAGCTGGGCCCGATCATGACCGCCATCCTGGTGGCCGGGCGCTCGGGCTCGGCCTTTGCCGGCGAGATCGGGGCGATGAAGATCAACGAGGAGGTGGACGCCCTGACCACCATGGGCTTCAACCCGGTCCACTTCCTGGTCATTCCCAAGCTGCTGGCCCTGCTGGTGTCGCTGCCGTTGCTGGTCTGTTTCGCCGACCTGGCCGGAATCCTGGGGGGGATGACCGTCGGGGTGCTGATGCTCAACCTGACCATCAACACCTACGTCCAGCACACCGTCTCGATGATCACCTTGTCCATGGTCCTGGTCAGCATGCTCAAGAGCCTGGTTTTCGCCCTGCTGGTGGCCTGGGTGGGGTGTCTGAGGGGCTTTCAGGTCGAGGCCGGGGCCGAGAGCCTGAGCCGGGGCGTCACCTCGGCGGTGGTGACCTCGATCTTCATGGTCATCTTCGCCGATTCGATCTTCAACGTCATCCAGACCATGTGAGCGACGAGTGAACGACAAGGTCGTCATCAGAGTCGAGGACTTCGAGGCCCGCTACGGGGACGAAGTCATCCTCACGGACATCAACTTCGAGGTGTACGAGGGGGAGATCCTCGTCATCCTCGGCGGCAGCGGCTGCGGCAAATCGACCCTGCTCAAGCACATGATCGGCCTCTACCGGCCCTATCGGGGACGAATCTTCATCGACGACACGGACATCGCCTCGGCCGATCCGGAAACCCTGTCCCGGCTCCAGAAGAGGTTCGGCGTGCTCTATCAGTCCGGGGCCCTGCTGGGGTCGATGACCCTGGCCGAAAACGTGGGCCTGCCGCTCGTGTCTTTCACCTCCTTGCCCCGGGCGGTGGTCGAGACCATCATCCGCATCAAACTGGACCTGGTGGGCCTGTCCGGCTACGAGGGCCACCTGCCGGCCGAGCTGTCGGGCGGCATGAAGAAGCGGGCCGGCCTGGCCCGGGCCATGGCCCTGGACCCGCACCTCCTCTTTTTCGACGAGCCCTCGGCCGGCCTGGACCCGATCACCGCCGCCCAGATGGACCACCTGATGTTGCAAATCAACGCCTCCCTGGACACGACCATGGTCATCGTCACCCACGAGCTGGAGTCAATTTTCGCCATCGCCCACCGGGTGATCATGCTCGACAAGGCCCGGCGGACGGCGGTGGCCGTCGGCGATCCGCACTGGCTCAAGGACCACGCCGAGGACCCTTTCGTCCGGGACTTCTTCAACCGGCGGGCCGAGAACATCGACTACGCGGAGCCGGGGGGCGCAGACGGTGGCTAGGCCGGCGTCATCAATCACAAGGCGGCCGGGGCCGGGCGGGCCTTCCCGTCCGGCGGCCGTCTGGGGAGTCGCGTCGTGATCACCCAGGCCAGTAAGCTGAGGGTCGGAGTATTCGTCCTGGCCGGCACCGGTCTGTTGTTGGCCGCCTTGATCTACCTGGCCTGGGACGCCTACTTCAAGCCCTACCGCGACTTTGTCACCTATTTCGCCGAAAACGTCCAAGGCCTGGACAAGGACTCGGCCATCCGTTACCTGGGGGTCAAGGTCGGCCGGGTCCAGGCCATCCAGGTCGCCCCGGACGGCAAGCTGGTCGAGGTCATCCTGAATCTGGACCCGGGGGGCCGGATCGAGCCGGACATGCGCTGCCAGCTCGACCTGACCGGGATCACCGGCAGCAAGTACATCCAGCTCGTCCGGCTGATGCCCTACATGAAGGACCAGGCCCCCAGCCTGGCCTTCAAGCCCCGCTACGACTACATCCCCTCGTTCCCGTCGCTGGTCGAAAACATCATCACCGCCATCCGCGACGCCCT
>JAHJDS010000366.1 GCA_018812395.1 Pseudomonadota bacterium | reverse complement strand
CCTGATCCGGCCGGTGGTCGATCTGGCCGAGGTCAGGGCGGCCAAGTCCTTCCTCCCGCCCCGCCATGTCGAGGGCTTCGGCCCGGCCTTCGGCCTCCGGTCGGAACTGAGTGTCCACGGCCGCCGGGGACCGTGGCCCCGAGAAGGACTGACCATCGAGGCCTGGCTCAACTCCGCGGCCGGTCCGGTTCGGATCACGGTCAACGACGAGTGGGGCGAGGTCCTGGAACTCACCGCCGCGACGGCGCCGGACGCCGCCGATTCGACGAGACTCAACGGAGGGTAGAGCATGGAGCGGAAGCGATCAATCATCAGCGCCGCGGCCCTGACCTGGTTGGCGTTGGCCATGACGATCACCGCCGCGGGGACGTCCGGCTGGGTGCCGATGGTCATGGCCGCCCGAACCGGTCCGCCGGTGGACATCACCTACCAAGCGGCCTTTAAACGCTCCTACATCAGCGCCGCCACCGGCGACTTCGACGAGGCCATCAAACCCATCCTGGCCCTTCACAACCAGAGCAAATACCGCCAGGATTATCTGATCGCCCTGCGCCTGGGCTGGCTGTACTACCGCAAGGGGGGCACGTCCCGGGCCATTCAATTCTACAGCCAGGCCACCCGGCTCAGACCCCAGGCCATCGAGCCCTGGCTGGGACTGCTCCTGCCCCTGTTCGCCGCCGGTCGCTACCAGCAGGCCATCAGGGTCGGCGAGTACATTCTGGCCCGGGATCGCTTCAACTACATCGCCCTGGCCAAGGTCGCCCGGAGTTACTACGTCCTCAAGCGGTACGACAAGGCGGCCGAGTACTACGCCAAGGTGCTCGACCTCTACCCCGGCGACGCCCAGATGAGGGCCGGTCTGGCCTGGTCGTACCTCCGGTCAGGACAAAAGGCCAAGGCCCTGACTCAATTCAGGCTGGTGTTGATGGTCGATCCGTCCTACTTCGCCCAGCTCGGGTACGCCCAGGCCCTCAAGTGAGCGCCCCCTTGGGCCCGACCCGGCCCGGACGGCCGCCGCCTCCCCGGTGGCGCCTCAGGTCTTGAATCGGGCCACCACCTCGTTGAGTCGGGCGGCCAGATCCGACAACTCTTGGGCCGACCGGGCCGTCTCGGCCACGCCCTGGGCCGTTTCCTTGGCCGACATGGCGATGGCCTCGACGTTGTGGGTGATCTCCTCGTTGGCCGCGGTCTGCTGCTCGATGGCCGTGGCCATCTGGGTCACCATCTGGGCCACTCGGGACGAGGTCTCGACGATCTGACTCAACTTCTCGCCCGCCTGGCCGCCCAATTCGACGCCGGTGTTGACGATCTTGCCGGTACCCTCCATCCGGACCACGGCCTCGCGGGTGGACCCCTGAATCGACTCAATCGTCTCCCCGACCTCCTTGGTGGCGCTCATGGTCTTCTCGGCCAGTTTCCGAACCTCGTCGGCCACCACGGCGAACCCCCGGCCGGCCTCGCCGGCCCGGGCGGCCTCGATGGCCGCGTTCAAAGCCAGCAGATTGGTCTGGTCGGCGATGTCCTCGATTATCTCCAGCACGGCGTTGATCTGCTCGGCCTTCTGGGCCAGATCGCCGACCGTGCCGCTCACCTGATCCGTATTCTGGCTGATGTCGCCAATGGCCTGGACGGTCCGGTTCACCAACTCGCCCCCTTCCCGGGCGAACTCCCCGGCGCGGGTGGCGTCTTCGGCCACCTGGGCCGCGTTTCGGGCCGATTCCTGGATGGTGGCGCTCATCTGTTCGGCGCTCGTGGCCACCGATGACGACTGGGCGCTCTGCTCCTCGGCGCTGCTCGACATCTGTTCCGTGCTGGCCGAGATCTCCGTCGCCGCCGAGGCCAGTTGCTCGGCCAACCGGGTCACCTCTTCGGCCACGACCAAGAGGTCTTGCTGCTGTTGTTCGATCTTCTGCTGGGCCTCCAGGTCATCGCTGATGTCGCGCAAAAACTGCATTCCGCCGATGATCTGGCCGTCGAGGTCCACCAAGGCGTTACCCGAGACCACCACCGGGATCTCCCGGCCGCCGGGATGGATGTTGCGTCTGGCCCCGGTGACCGGCTGGCCCGACGCCATGCACTCCTCGATCACGCAGGCCGTCTCACCGTCATCGGCCGGAAACAGTTGGTGGCACTTCTTGTGACCGATCACTTCTTCGGCCTTGACGCCCAGCATCTTGGCGCAGGACTCGTTGAGGTAGGTGACCGTCAGCTCGCGATCAGCCGTGAAAAAGGGCTCCGGGACGCCCTTTTTGATCGACTCACTCTGTCCGATGACCCCGGTCATCATCTGGCGCAGGGATTCGGCCAGCTGGCCGATCTCGTCCTTGGACTGATGGGTGATCCGCCGGCTGTAGTCGCCCCGGGCGATCCGCTCCGACACCTCGGCCAGCTGGCCCACCGGCCGGCTGATGCTTCGGGAAAACCACAGACTGCCGCCCACGGCCAGGCCGATCATGATCAGGCCGACGATAATGATGGCCACGATGATGCCGGTGATCCGGCGGTTCAGGGCGGCCCTCTTGCGGGCGACCGCCCGATCGATGTTGTCGATATACAGGCCGGTGCCGATGATCCAGCCCCAGGGCTTGAACAGCTTGACGAACGAGATCTTGGGCACCGGCTTCTTGGCCCCGTACTTGGGCCACAAATAATCGACGAAACCCTCGCCCTTCTTCCGGCAGACCTTGACGAACTCGACGAACAGCCGTTTGCCCGCCGGGTCCTTGAAATTGCTGAGGTCCTTGCCGTCGAGCTGGGGCTTGTAGGGGTGCATCACCATCCGGGGATGGAGGTCGTTGATCCAGAAGTAGTCCTTTTGGTTGTACTTGAGGTTCTTGACTATTTGCAGGGCCTGAAGTTGGTTCCGGCGGGTCACGTCCTCGAGGTACACGCCCGAGCCGACGATCCAGCTCCAGGGCTTGAACCGCTTGACGAACGAGATCTTGGGCACCGGCTTCTTGGCCCCGTACTTGGGCCATAGGTAATCAACGAAACCCTCGCCCTTCTTCCGGGAGGCCTTGACGAACTCGACGAACAGATGCTTGCCCGCCGGGTCCTTGAAATTAGTGAGGTCCCGGCCGTCGAGCTGGGACTTGTAGGGGTGCATCACCATCCGGGGATGGTAGTCGTTGATCCAGAAGTAGTCCTTGCCCTCCGGCCCGTAACGCAGGCCCTTGACCAGGGCCAGAACCATCTTCTTCAGCGCGGCCTCCTGGAGCTTTTCCTGGCGACCCACCTGCCCGGAGGCCATTTTGGCCGGATCGACCT
>JAHJDS010000365.1 GCA_018812395.1 Pseudomonadota bacterium | reverse complement strand
GGCACCAACAGACCGGTCCGGCCCGGGATGACCAGTTCCCCGACGCCGCCCACGTCGCAGGCCACCGCCGGTGTCCGCTGGGCCATGGCCTCCAGAATGACCATGGGCATGCCCTCCCACCTCGAAGGCAGGACCAGGCAGGCCGCCCGCCCCATGTGCCGGAAGACCGTTTCCCGGTCCCGCTGCCCCAGCCAGCGCACCGCGCCGTCCAGGCCCATTTCGGCGGTCATGCGGCGGAACTTGGCCCCGTCGGGCCCCTGGCCGATGATCTCCAGGGGACGCCGCAAACACCCGGCCTTTTTGAGGAGATCCAGGGCCGCGAACAAGACGTCCAGCCCCTTGTAGTGACGCAGACTGCCGACGAAGAGATACGGGGCTTGGGGCCCCTTGGGATCGGTCGCCGTCGGCGCCGGAACCGTCAGGCCGTTGACGACGGTCTCGATCCGGCCGCCCAGGTGCGGCATCCACCCGACCAGGCTCGAATGAACCGAGCGGCTGACGGCGATGATCTGATCGTAACTGCCGTAGACCAGCCGCTCGAGGGGATAGAACAGCCGCGTCGCCCGCCGCCGGTTGAAGATGCTGTGTTCCGAGTAGACGTAAACCGGCCGCCGGGCCAGACGCGAGGCCAGGGCCAGGATGTAGAACGAGGGGAACAGGTGGCCGTGGACCACGTCGTACCCGCCCCGACGGATGACCCCGGCCAGACGGTGGACCATGCCCGGGACGCGGGACAGAAAACCGTCCAGCGGCGAATTGGTCGGGTCGCTCTTGATGAGGTTGTTGGCGATAAAGCTGATCGGGCCGGTGGCCCGCAGCTGGGGCGTGTTCAAGTGGACCCAGCCGACCCCCGCCCGGCGAAGGGCCGGAGCCAGTTCCTCGCCGCTGAACAGGGTGCAGACGTCGGCCCGGCAGTCGTCACCGCGTTCGTTCAAGCGGCGGACCAGTTCCACCAGCGCCGTTTCGGCGCCGCCGTAATTAAGCGAGTTGATGACGTGTAACACGCGCACGCCGTCTCACCTCGTCGGACGCGACTTGTTCGTCGGGTAGACCAAGTATACCGGATTCAATCCGACTCCGAACCGGTCGCCTCGACCCCGGACTCCCGGAGGGTGGCCTCCAGATCCAGAATGGGCTGAATGCGGCAGCAGGCCAAGCCCATCTCCCGGCAGGACTCGATCAGATCGGCGAATGCTCCGGGCGGCTCGGACAAGATGGCGATGAACACCCGCCTCACGCCGTGTTTCTCGACCAACAGCGGGATGTCCTCGCGGGGGCCGAGCACCGACACGCCGTGGATGGTCTGACCCTTTTTCTGGGGTTCGTCGTCGATGAAGCCCACGACGTTGAACTGGAACGTGTCGTTGTTCTTGAGTTCCCGGAGGAGCATCTCCCCGCCGTCGCCGGCGCCCATGATCAGGACCGCCTCTCGGTGGCGGTTTTGGCGCAGCCGATGGAAGTACTCCATGTACACCCGGATCAGCACCCGGGACCCGCCGACGAACATCAAGGTCAACACCAGGTCGATGACGAACACCGCCCGGGAAAAGCCCGCAAAGTGGAAGGCCAGAATGACCAGGCCCAGGGCGACGAGCGTGGCCACGCCCACGGCCTGGGCGATGCGGATCAGATCGTGGATCGAGGCGTAGCGCCACTGGCCCCGGTACAGGCCGAAGACGGTGAAGGTCACCAGCTTGGCCCCGATGACCAGGGGGGCCGACCGGGAGAACAGGTGCCATACGGTCTGGCTCTGGCCCTCGAAGCGGAGTTGGTAGGCGGCGAAGTAGGCGGCGGTGACCAGCAGCAAGTCGACGCTGATCTGAAGCAGCTGCTTCTTGTGCAGGATGAGCTGGCCCAGGGGACTGCGCCGGTTGATCCGGCGCTGCTTCTGGTCCGAGTAAACCCGGACCCCGGACAAAAACACCCCGAAGAAAAGGAGCGGCACGGCCATGACCGCCAGGACCGTCAACGTGGCGAACAGGCCGGCGAAGGTGACCAGCAGCAACGCCCCCAGGCCGAACAGCAAGCTGATGGCTAGCAGGACCACCACCGCCCGCCGCTCGGAAAGCCCCAAAAACACCAGGCGATGTGAACTGTGGTCCCGTCCGCCCCGGGCGATGGACCGTCCGGCCCGGGTCCGCTCGAAGCTGACCAGAGCCGTGTCAAAGATGGGAACCACCAGCACCGCCAGGGGGACGAGCAGCGACAAAACCAGGTGGGTCACGTTCTGCCAGGTGCCGACGATGGCCAGTGACGCCAGAGCGAACCCCAGGAACAAGGACCCGCCGTCACCCATGAACGCCTTGGCCGGATTGAAGTTGTAGGGCAAAAAGCCGAGCACCGCCCCGGCCAGGACGGCCGCGGCAAGGGCCGCTTCGTACGAGGCCCCCCAATGGGCGAACAAGGTCAGAAACGAGGCGGCGATGAAGGCCGTGCCCGGGGCCAGGCCGTCCATGTTGTCGAGGATGTTGACCGCGTTGGTGATGCCCACCAGCCAGAACAACGTCAGCGGAATGGTCACGATGGGCCAGGGAATGATCTTGACCTGAACGCCGAGGGCCACCGCGGCCACGGCCACCAGGAGTTGCAGGACGAATTTCAGTTGGGGCCTCAAGGGCCTCAGGTCGTCCACCAGACCGATGACGAACATGGCCGCCAGGCAGGCGAACAGCCAGGGCAGGACCGAGGCCGCCGGAACCTTGAGTGGGTCGGTCAAAAAAATCATCTCCCAAAAGCCCGGCAACGGGGCCAGCCGCCAGCCGGGAAAGAACGCCCAAAAAACGACGCCGAAGGAGATGAAGATGCCCACGCCGCCCAGGAGGGCCGTCGGCTTGCTGTGCCAGCGGTCCTCGCGGGGCTGGACCATGAAGCCCAGCCGCCGGGCGGCGAAGATGACGAGCGGCGTCAGGCCCAGGGAGATCGCCAGGGCCGCGCCGAAGGGCAATAGATACTGAAGCATGGGCGGTTTATTGATCCTTCAAATAATCGATCACCGCGTCCACGATTTGGTCCAGGTTTTTGGTCGGCTTGAAGCCGATCAGGTCGATGATCCGGGTCAAGTCGGGCACCCGACGGGGCATGTCCTCGAAGCCCTCCTCGTAGGCCTCGTCGTAGGGGATGTAGACGATCTCGGACGCCGAGCCGGTCCGCGCCTTGACCAGGGCGGCCAGATCGGCGATGTTGATTTCGGAGTCGTGGCCGATGTTGAACACCTGGCCCACGGCGGCCGGGCGCTCGACCAGATCGACCAGGGCCCCGACCACGTCCCCCACCCAGGAGAAGCACCGCGACTGGGTCCCGTCTCCGAAGACGGTGATCGGCTCCCCGGCCAGGGCCTGCCGGACGAAGGTGGGCAGGACCATGCCGTAGCGTCCGGTCTGGCGCGGCCCGACGGTGTTGAACAACCGGGCGATGATCGCCGGCAGACCCTTCTCCCGGAAGTAGGCCAGGGCCAGAAACTCGTCGATGGCCTTGGAGCAGGCGTAGCTCCAGCGCCCCTTGGTCGTCGGCCCCAGCACCAGGTCGTGGTCCTCCCGGAAGGGGACGTCGTTGTTCTTGCCGTAGACCTCGGAGGTCGAGGCGACCACGACCAGCTTCCTCTTCTTGGCCGCCGCGCCGAGCACGGCCTCGGTGCCGCCGACGTTGGACTCGATGGTATAGACCGGGCTGTCGACGATCAGTTTCACCCCGACCGCCGCCGCCAGGTGGTAGACCACGTCGCAGCCGTCGACCAGTTCGGCCAGGAGGGGCGCGTTGGCGATGGTGTCGATGGTGTAACTGAAATGGGGATCGCCCTTGAGGGGGGCGATGTTCTTGATCGACCCGGTGGACAGATCGTCGATGATCGCCACCTCGTGGCCCCTGGCCAACAGGGCCTCGGCCAGATGGGACCCGATGAAGCCCGCCCCACCGGTGATCAGGGCGCTCGGTCGGCTCATGCTCGTCTCTCCTTCGAGCCTTTGAATATGACACAGGCCCGGGTGGTTAGTCAATCGGCCGGCGGCGGGCCAGGGCCTCGTAGGCGACCTCGGTCCGGTGGACCATGGACTCGACCGAGAACAGGGTCTCGATCCGGCGCCGGGCCGCGATCCCCAGCCGCCGCCGGACCTCGGCCCCCTGGTCCAGGAGGGCCGCCCAGGCCGCGGCCAGGTCGGTCGGGGAACGCGGCGGGACGCTCAGGCCGGTGGACCCGACGATCCGCGGGCCGTCGCCCACCCTGGTCACCACCGCCGGCACGCCGCAGGCCATGGCCTCGCCGACCACGTTGGGGAACCCCTCGCCGTAGGCCGAGCTGAGGCCGATCAGGTCCAGGGCCGGCATCAGCCGGTCCACGTCCCGACGCCCGCCCAAAAGGAGCGTCCTCCCGGCCAGGCCGTTGGCCTGGACTAGGGCCCGCAGACGGCGGTTCGCGGCCTCGACGCCTGGGCCGACGCCGACGAACTTGACCGCCGGCCACCGAGCGGCCAACAGGGCCGCGGCCCGGAAAAAGGTCGGCCAGTCCTTTTTCGGGGCGTCCCGGGCGATCTGGCCGACGACCAGGTCGTCACCGGCCAGGCCCAGTTCGGCCCGGACCGCCCGCCGCCCCGCGTCATCGGGTTGAAAACGCAACGTGTCGATGCCGTTGGGGATGAACACCCCGCGGTGGGCCAAGAGGCCGCCGCCCGAACTCTCCTCCAGGGCCGTCCGCGAATTGTAGATGACCAGGTCGGCCCGGCCGGCCAGGACCCGGCTGAGGCGCTGGGAGATCATCACCCCCAGGTCCCGGTCCGGATTTTCCATGCGCGAGGACCTGACCCCGAACACGATCCGCGGACAGCGCCCCAGCCGGCCGCCGATCAGCCCCAGGACATTGGCGTCGGTCAGGTAGCAGTGCAGCACGTCGGGACGCTCGCGACGGATCAGTCCCGACAGGCGCCCCAGGAAACCGGCCAGGTCCCAGCGGCCCCGCTTGCCCAGGACGTGGCGCGCCACGTCGCCGGCCGCGGCCAGGTCGCGCCGCAACGGTCCCTGGTCGTAGAACAGGGCCACCGCCGGGGCGAAACGCCGCCGATCCAGACGGCTGACCAGCGCCACCAACTGCCGCTCGGCCCCCCCGGCCCCCAGGGACCGAATCAGGTACAAGATCCGCAGCCGCCGGCCGGCCCGATTCTCGTCCGCGGCCCGGGAACTCACCACCGCCGTTTTTCCGCCTTGACAAAGGACCGTACCGCGGCGATGACCCGGTCCGCGTCGGCGTCGCTCATGGCCGGAAAAAGCGGCATGGACAGCGTCCGGGCGTAGACGTCCAGGCTGACCGGGCAGTCCTCGGGGTCGGCCCCGTGTCGATCGACGTAGTAGGGCTGGGTGTGCACCGGCCGGTAGTGGACCTGGGGCATGATCTGGCGGTCCTGGAGATGCATGAACAGGTCCAAGCGCCGGTCGGCCAGCGGCCCGGTCAGGGACAGGACGTAGAGGTGGAAGCAGGGGTCGCACCCGGCCGGCCAGGGCGGCGGGGCGAGGACGTCGGCGTGGTCGGCGAAGGCCTGGTTGTAGCGCCGCACCAGTTCGGCCCGCCGGGCCTTGAAGGCGTCCAGCCGCCGGAGCTGGCTCAGGCCCAGGGCGCAGTGGACGTCGCTCAACCGGTAGTTGTAGCCCAGCTCGACCATCTCCGAGGACCAGGGCCCCTCGTAGCGGCGCAGTTTTCTCGGGTCGCGGACCAGGCCGTGGGTCGCCAGGCGCCGGATGCGCTCGGCCAGTTCGGGGTCATTGGTCAGGACGGCCCCGCCCTCGGCCGAGGTGATGTTCTTGACCGGGTGGAAGGAGAACACGGCCAGGTCGCTGTGCGCCCCCGAGCCGCAGGCCACGGTTTTTCCTTCGAACTGGTAGGTCGAGCCCACGGCGTGGGCCGCGTCCTCGATCAGCCGGAAGCCGTGTTTCCTCGACAAGTCGAACAGGGCCGGCAGGTCGGCCGGCACGCCGGCGAAGTCCACGGCGACCACCACCGCCGGGGGGCCGCTGGTCCGGCAGTAACGGTCCACCTCCTCGACCGACAGGCACCAGGTGGCCGGGTCGACGTCGGCGAATCTTACGTCCGCCCCGGCCATGGCCAGGCAGTTGGCCGAGGCCAGAAAAGTCAGCGGCGGACTCAGCCCAAGGTCGCCGAGGCCGATGTCCAGGGCCAGGGCGGCCAGGTGCAGGGCGGCCGTGCCGTTGGCCACGGCCACGACGTGGGCCGCGCCGGTCAAATCTTCCAGGGCCGCCTCGAAGGCCCCGACCGCCGGGCCGGTGGTCAGCCAGTCGCCGCGCAGGACCTCGGTCACGGCCTTTATATCATCGTCGTCGACCTGCTGGCGGCCGTAGGACAGGGATTCGGTCATGGCGTTTCAGTCCGTCTTGTGCGGCCGGCGCCGGCATTCCCGGGGAAAAAACGGCGGATCGCCCGGTCGAGCCCGACCAGGGCCAACAACCAGATCGCCGGCATGTTGACCAGTTGGTAGCGCCAGCCGTAGCTGATGGTGAACATGGAGAAAAAGAGGGTGAAGGCGTGGACCCACAGCAGGCCGATCACCACCACGATGAACCGGCCCGATTCGGGTGAAGATCGAAAAAGAACCAGCGCGCCGAACAGGGCCAGCAGGTAGTAAGGGACGAAGTAGACCCAGCCGAACAGTTTGTGCCCCCGGGAGTAAGTCGGATAGACGAAGCGGAACATGTGGACGTACTTGTCCACGGTCAACCACAGATAATCACCGACGCTTCGCGGCCGGGCGTGGTAGGTCTCGGGACGGTCCCGGACGACCACGCCGCGGTCGTTTTTACGCTTGTACGACTCGAAATGTTTCTTGAATGGAAAACCTTTGCCGGGCGGATATTTCATCAACACCGCCTGGGTGAGGATCAGGCCCAGGGACAGGCCAAGCACCACGACCACGAGGGTCAGGCCCGCCCGCCGGGGCCGCGCCGTCCGACCCAGCCACCGGGCCAGGCCCCAGCAGACCAGCACCAGGGGCAAAAAGACCTGGGTCCCGGGCCGGTAGACGAACAGGACCGCCCCCAGCACCAACGCCGGCCACCAGGTCCCCCGCACCGCGCCGCGAACCAGGAGCCAGAACATGGCCGTGCACCCGGTCAGAAACAGGGAGTCGGTCAGCAGATAGGCGTCCCACAACAAGGCGTCAAAGCACAGCGCCCCGAAGCCAAAGGCCGCCCCGGCCGTGATCCAGCGTCGGCCCGACGGCCGAAGGTCCCTGGCCGCCAGGTACAAAAAGACCGGCCCCAGCCCCGAGACCACGGCCTGGACCAGGGTCACCGCCCACAAACCGGCCGCCCCGGCGCCGGCCTGGACGGCCTGGTAGGATAAGGTCGGCCCCCAGCCGAGGGTGGTCTGGCGGACGAAGTTTTCGATCCAGGCCAGGTCGCCCGACCCGGCCAGGCCCGCCAGGGCCTTGACCCCGGCCACGAAGTAGATGTAGCTGCCGTAGAGCCAGAACTGGATCGAACCGAAATCGGCCCGTCCGGACAGGAGCCTTTGGGCGGCGGTCAGGTACCGAGGCGAATCACCCCCCAGATGCGGCCCGTAGAGGACCACAAAGGCGACGTGGACCGCCGCCGAGGCGCAAAACAGGGCGGTCGGCCAGAACCAGGGCCGGTCAACCAGGGGGACGCTTTCATCTAAACGGGGGATCATCGGCCTGGCCTCAGCCGGCGCTGCCGAACATGACCCGCCAGGCGTTGCGCACGAACTGGACGGGCCGGGGCCGCGACGGCAGGATGCGCCTGACCATGCACCACCCCTTGAACAGCTTGCGGGCGACCTCGTAGGCCGGGCCCAGGGGCAGCTTGATCAGGCCGGGGACGTAGCGACGCAGGAAGGGAAACTCGACGACCAGGGCGAACAGGCGGCTCAGATTCGTCACCTGTCTCTTGTCCGGGATGTCGAGCACCGAAGTGTGGTAGTAGGTCTTGTCAAAGGCCGCCGGATCGCCGTCGAACAGGCCCAGGGTCCGCATGGTCTGGTTGATGGGCGTGCCCGGGTAGGGGGTGAAGATGGACACCCAGGCGTAATCGGGCTCGAGGGCGATGTTCATGTCCAGGGTCTTTAGATCGTGGGCCAAGGACCCTCCGGGCAGGCCGACCATATTTTGAAGCCAGGACTTGAGGCCGTATTGCTTGAGGCGGGCGGCCATGTCGAAGATGACCCGGTCCGGGACGCGGCGATTGAGGACCTCGTAGCGCAGCCTTTGGTCGCCCGTCTCGACGGCCCAGTTGACGCTGGCGCAGCCGGCCGCCGCCAGGAGCCGGATCACCTCCTCGCTCCCCTGGTAGGGATTGAGCCCGCAACTGAAGGGGACCCCGATCCGGTCCCGGTATTTACCGGAAAACTCCCGGAGCCAGCTCTTCTTGAACCCGACCGAGGCGTCCACGAACCGGAAGAACTCGACCGGGTAGGCGGCCTTGAGGTCCATGAGTTCGGCCATCAGGTCGTCCACGTCGCGCATCCGGACGACGTTTTTCAGGCCGTGCTTGTCCATGAACTCCTGGTGGTAGCAGTAGCTGCACTTGAACAGGCAGCCGCGGCCGGCCAGGACGGTCTTCATGGTCGTTCGGGCCAGGTCGGGAAACTTGGCGTAGACCAGGTCCCGGTCCGGGTGGGGGAACTCGTCCAGGGAGCGTTCGCCGGGCCGGACCGGATTGTGGATGACCCGCCCGTCTCGCTTGACGAACAGGTTTTCGATGTCGCCGTAATCGCGGCCGGCCTCGATCCGGTCGGCCAGCTCGACCGCGGCCCGCTCGCCCTCGCCGATGCAGATCAGGTCGACCCCCGGCTGGTCGATGATCCGGGGCACGAACGTCGGATGGGGGCCGCCGAAGACGGACACGACCTTGACGCGGCCCTTCAGCCGCCGGTTGAAATCGAGATAGGCTCGCTGCAGGCCGGTGGTCACGCTGTAACCGACCAGCCCGACGTCGTGGCGGCGGATGGTGGCCACGGCGTCGTCCAGGTCCAGGTCGGTGATGTGGGTCCGGTGGCCGGCCCGCTTCAGACCGGCCGAGAGGTACTCCAGCCCCAGGGGCTCGAAGCCGCCGATGGCGAAGTTCTTGATGTCCGAGACGAAGAGGATGTCCACCGGGTCTCAGCCCTTCCGGCCGCCGCCGAGCCACGGGGCCAGCTTGACCCGGGCCACCACGCCGGCGGCGTAAGCGTACTTGACCAGCTCGGCCGCCGAGCGGATCGAACCGAGGTGACGCCAGATCGTTTTGGGCCGCAGGTAGAAGCCGAGGATCATCTTTTTGTACAGCCCCTGCAATTCCTCGGCAGTGCGGCCGGCCGGCAGGTAGGCCGGGCTCTTGCCCGACCAGGCGCCCCAGGGCTGGTAGTCCCGCCAGTCCTCGCTCCGGAGCAGGCCCTCGGCCTTGGCCTGAGCCCACAGTTCGGTCTTGGGGTACGGTACGGTGAGGGTGCACTGGAGCCACTTGGGATTCAACTCCCGGGAGAAGTGGATCGTCTGCCGGGAGTCCTCCCGGGTCTCGGTGGGCAGCCCCAGCATGAAAAAGGCGCGGCTCTCCAAACCCACCTCTTCGCACCACCGAAACACCCGGCGGACCTGATCCAGGGTGATGCCCTTCTTGACCTTGTCCAGCAGCCGCTGGCTGCCGCTCTCGACCCCGAAGCCGATCTCCCAAAACCCGGCCCGTTTCATCAGCCTGAGCAGGTCCAGGTCGACGTGGTCCACCCGGGAATAGCAACTGTAGCGCAGGCCGACGTTTAGGCCCTGAGCGATGATCGCCTCGCAGAACTCGACCAAGCGGCGCCGGTTGACGGTCAGGGTGTCATCGCCGTACAAAATCTCCCGGGCGCCGTAGTCGTCCTTGAGGATCCTGATTTCCTCCAGCAACCTCGGCCGGCCGTGCATCCGCCAGGTGCGGCCGGTGATCTGGCAGCAGTAGGTGCACCGGTAGGGACAGCCCCGGGAGGCGATGGCGAAGTAGGCCGGTCGCTTCCGGTAGCGGGAGGCCGTCGGCCGGTAGACGTCCATGGGCAGGAGATCGCGGGCCGGCAGGGCGATTTCGTCCAGGTCGGCGACGAATCCCTGGCCGCCGTGGTCGCGGATCCGCCGGCCCTCCCGCCGGACCAGTCCGGCGATGCGGTCAAGGCCGTCTCCGGCCCCCAGGGCCGACATCAGTTCGACCAGGGTGAACTCGGCCTCGCCGCGCAGGGCGTAGTCCACTTCCGGAATCTCGGCCATGGTCTCGGCCGCCAGCAACGTGACGTGGGCCGAGCCGGCGACGGTCACCACGTCCGGGAAGCGTCGTTTCAGCTCCCGGACCAGGTCCCGGGCGCGGTGAAAATAGGTCGTCAGAAAGGGGACGCCCACTACCCGGACGTCGTTGCGGCCGACCACGTCCAGGACCTGATCCAGGGTCATTTCCAGGTTCATGGCGTCCAGGACGGCGACCTGGTACCCGGCCCGCCTGAGCTGCCCGGCCAATAACGCCAGACCCAAGGGCTCGGTCACCCCGCCCAGGCGGTTGATGATCCCGTAGCGCTCCTTGAGGGTGAACGGCGGATTGATCAGGAGACAGTCAAGGGTCCGACCGACGGGGATCAGGTTTTTGTTCCGGCGAAAGGCGCGTGACAACGGATCGAATCCTCAGGCGCGGACGTCAGTCCACGATCTGGTAGGCGGCGAACAGCTCTCGAGCCGCAATCCAGATCGCCGAGCGCGGCCCCCCGGCCAGAACCGCCTCTCCGGCCAGGCGGCCCATCTCCAGGGAATGGTGCATGTTGTTGTGGACGAACAGGCCCTGCCGGCCGGTGGTGATCAGGTTGTCCAGGCCGTCGAGCCAGGCCAGAACGATTTGCAGGTTACGCTCGAATCCCAGTTCATACAGCGGATAGGCGTGGGTCAGCCGGCGGGTGAAGAAGTCCCTGACCCGCGAGGCCTCGCCCAGCCCCAAGCGATCGATCCAGGGCCGGACCAGGTCCCATAACCCGTCGTCGTCCAGGGACCAGACCCGATCGCCCTGAAAGGCCCCGAACTCGAACCCGACCAGGTAATCGTCCTCGGGCGGCAGATCGAGAAAATTGGCCGGGACAAAGGCCCGGTTGAACGGCACCTCGGCCGTCGGGAAGTAGAACGACTCCGGGACGACCCGCCGCGGGCCGCCACACCGCGCCAGCAGAATCACCAGGTCGCGGTACCGCAGGCGCCCGGCCGCCGCCCGGACCGCCTCGGGCGGCAACGGGTCCATCATCGTCACCAACTCGGGCAGGGGAATGGTCGAGACCATTGACCCGGCCGCCATGTCGGTCACCTCGTCTTGGCCCTCGACGGTCACGGTCGTCACCCGGCTGCGGTGATGTTTGAGCCTGGTGACGCGATGGCCGAACAGCAACCGGCCGCCGCCCTCGGCCAGGCGTCGGGCCAGGACGTCGTACGGCTGAGAGATGCCCTGGCGGGGATAGAGGTAGGTCGCGCCTTTTTTCAGGCCTGATTGGGCGGCGCCGGGCAGCAGCCGGCGCACCACGCCGCCCAGGGAGCGGCTGCTCACCCGGCGATGGTATTGCTCGGGCGACATATTCTCGAGAGGCAGGCCGAACACCTTGGTCAGGTAGGGCGCGTAGAATTCCTCGACCATCGGCCGCCCGAAGG
>JAHJDS010000364.1 GCA_018812395.1 Pseudomonadota bacterium | reverse complement strand
CGTGGCGCTGGCCTTCGGACCGATGGCCGCGGCGGCGGTCCCCGCCCCGGCCGGTCCCCCGGACCCGCCGGTGAACGTCGAGACCCTGGTCGAGGTCTTCGGACTCATCCTCAAGCACCACCCCCGGGGCGGGTCCCCTTCCAAATTGCTGATCAGGGTCATCAACCGCACCCTGAAGCGGTTGGGGCCGTACAGCCGGTTCATGACCCGCTCGCAGTTCCAGAACTTCAAGTTGTCTTTGGCCGGAAAGTACCAGGGCATCGGCATCGAAATGGTCCGCCGCCAGGGCGGCATCTTCGTCCGCCGGGTCGAGACCGGCTCGCCGGCAGCCAAAAAGGGCCTGCGGCCCGGCAACCGGATCGTGTCCATCGATGGCCGGCAGGTGGGACAGGACCTGTCCCTGGCCGGTCGTTTGTTGCGGGGCCGGATCGGCACGGTCCTCCGGGTCGGTTGGGAGGACAACCGGGGCCGCTTCCGCCGGGCCGCGGTCCGGCGCGCCAAGATCGTCCGCCACGACGTCGAGTACTT
This sequence comes from Pseudomonadota bacterium, assembly GCA_018812395.1. Taxonomy (GTDB): domain Bacteria; phylum Desulfobacterota; class Desulfarculia; order Desulfarculales; family JAHJDS01; genus JAHJDS01. The sequence goes on along the minus strand of JAHJDS010000364.1, from coordinate 8,163 downwards.
TGTCTGGAAGGACGTCCTGGTCCTCAAGATCCATTTTTTCCAGCCCACGACCGACAACAAGGTCAAGCGCGTCCTGGTCCGTTACGCCGGCCGGCGCCGGCTGCTGTTGGACCTCCGCGACAACCAGGGCGGCGACCTCGACGCGGCGGTCAAAGTCGCCGACATGCTGGCCCCGCCCGGTCTGGAACTCATCCGCGTCACCTACCGGACCGAGACGCGGAAATTTATTTCCCGCCAAAAACCGCTCATTAGCAGGTATCCGGTCTACATCCTGGTCAACAATGACACCGCCTCGGCCTCGGAACTGTTGGCCGCCGCGCTCCGGTACCGCAAGCTGGCCTTCATCATCGGCAGCCCCACCCGGGGCAAGGGCGTCGTGAGCGAGGTGTTTCCCCTGCTCCAGGGACACGGCCTGCTGTTGACCGTGGGGGTGATCAAGACCCCTGACGGGGCGACCTACAACCGACGCGGCCTGAGGGTGGACCTGGCCATTTCCGCGGGGCCACTGACCAGCGGCGACGACGTGGACGCGGTCCTCGATCGGGCCTTACAGTGGCTGGGACGGACCGCCCGTCGGCCCTCACCCGCCGGCCGGCCCCGCCGTCGCCTGAAGCCGGTCAAATCGAATCGCTGAGCCGGGCGGGATCGATACCGGAGAGGGCCGGCCCGGCTTGGCTCGCCTTGACTTGGATCAAAATAAATCGTATTTTCTAGATGTTAAGCTGTCGGGGGTCGCATGGTGGACGAGATAGAGGTCTTTCGCCGGTTCATCCGCCGCCGGGGCATGCGTTATACCCCCGAACGGGAGACCATCATTCTGGAAATATTCAGCCGTCACGATCACTTCGACGTGGATGAGCTTTATCTCCGGTTGCATCGCCAAGGCGTTCGGGTGTCCAAGGCGTCCATCTACCGCACCCTGCCCCTTCTGATTGAGGCCGGCCTCATCACCGAGGTCTTTTTCGAGGACGGCCACATGCACTACGAGCACACCTTCGGCCACGAGCAACACTGCCACCTCCGGTGCACCGAGTGCCGGCGGGTTATCGAGTTCTTTGACGCCTCCCTGGAAAAACTGGAGGACCGACTGGTGCGGGATTACGACTTTCAGATCTCGGGCTACAGCCTCGAGGTATTCGGCCTGTGTCCCCAGTGCCGGGAACAGCGGCGCGCCGCGACCGAGTAAGGGACCGCCCCGCCCGGATCGATCAGGAATAATTTAATAGGGGACCGGCGGGACACGAGGACCGACGAATCCGCTGTGTGCCATTGCCGCCGGTGAGCATGTTCGTTATATGGAAAGATTGTCCCCGCTGCACCACCAGGAACGTCGAATCGCCACCGGCACGTGAATTTGGGGACAAATAACGTTTGTGGAGTCACCTGACCTGCCATACGCTCGACGGGCGCAGTTCTTGCCGGTTCGGCCCACCCAGGGACTGGCTATTTTAAAATGTTCCCGCCGAACCGCCAAGAACGTCGAATCGCCACCGAACCTACAATTAGGTTACAAAAAACTCAGACCGAGCCGCGGCACCCCTTGAACATCTTGATCAGGTGCCGCAGGTTGTCCGCGTCCATGGTCTGGTTGTCCTGGGCGATGTTGCCGTACCTGAGTTCAAAGGTATCGCCGACCAGGCGCGGCAGTCGGACGTAGATATAGGTCGTGCCCAGCAGCCACAGCAGGTGCTCGGTCCGATCCTTGGCGCAGAAGTAGTCGTGCCCGCCGTATTTCTTCCACAACGAGCGGACGAGGGCCTTCATCTTGTCGTAGGTCGCGGTCGAGCTGACCTCGCCGGTCAGGTTGATGCGGTAGATGCCGAAGCCGTCGCCGGTCACCGCGAAATGGGTCCGCAGATTCAGGCCGTTGACCAGGGTGTAGCAGACGCCGGACCGGTTGCAGGGCGCGCGTTTGAGGGCGTAGATCTGGGTGCCCCACTTGATGCCCTGGAAGCCGCCCGGGTCCTTGTTCGAGTCAGCGGCCCACGCCAGGCCGGGCCAGGCCAGGATGATCAGGGCCAAAACAGCCGCCTTTTTCATGGGGCACCCCCTTGTCGACGAACGAGTCTGGTCGCTCCGGCGTTCGGATTGGAGACCATCTTAACCCGTCTGGCTCATTAGGTCAAGGATTCGCGGCTGTTAGAGTTGAGGCAAGTTATTTAAAAAAAATTTGACTGTGGCGCGGGGCTTCAGTTAAAGTAATACTTGAGGTTTTGTGGGCGGAACCCAGGGGCCTGAATGACACCAATGAACAAAAAATCACGGACCGCCATTCTCGCCGCCTTGGCCGTGGCCCTGATCGGGCTGGCCGGGTGCGGCAAGAGCGACATCCACGGCTACGGCGACGGCCGGCGAGATTGGGGCCGCCACGGCACGGCCGGCCTGGTGGTGGCCTATGCCCGATCGTACATCGGTCTGCCCTACCGTTACGGCGGGAGTGATCCCCACCAAGGCTTTGACTGCTCGGGCCTGATCCAGCACGCCTACGCCCGGTTCGGGGTGAGGATCCCGCGCACGGCCCGGGACCAGTTCCGGCACGGCCGGCCGGTGTCGCGCCGGCGGCTCAGGCCGGGGGACCTGGTCTTTTTCTGGTCGAGGCGGACCAAGTGGCACGTCGGGTTGTACATGGGCCGGGGGTTTTTTGTACACTCGCCTCGGACCGGGGCGGCGATCCGGGTGGACTCGCTTAATCGGCGGTATTATCGTCGCCGCTTCCAGGGTGCGCGCCGGGTGGTCCAAGGCGGCCCGACCTACTGGCGGTCGTCACTCAGGTAAACGCTCTACTTAGGGCATCTGTTACCCAATAACCACAGAATTCATAATTCTAATATTTCTTCCCCCTGTTCGCAAAAATCTTCAAAGGAATTCGTCAGATAATGAATTCTATCTTTTCTTGAAAAGAATCTCCGATATCTATTTTCCTCGATACCTTTTTCGTGCTCGTCTTTATGTTCGTGGCAATTAATAATAAAAACTTCCGGTGTATCGTTTCGATTTATTTCCACACGTTTCAGTAAATATCTGATGTGAATATCGGCATCCGGGAAGGAATATCCACAAAATATTAGTCTTTCTGTTTCTAAAAGTACGCCTTCGGCTTTACGCCATATCGTTTGCAAAAAATAATTAGACATTACTTTGAAGAAGGTTGGAGGTATCACTATCGGAACCATGTTACTACCGCAATCGTCACACTCAATGGGGTGGTCGACTAACGTTGACACCGCTTTGTCTTTTGGTGTAATTGTTAATGACGCGCATGTAGGGCAGTATAGCCAGTTCAGAGAACCATGGAGTTTCAGCAGGTTAACGGATTTGTCTGGTCTGGGAGGACGCCAATCATCTACTCTCTGGAAGTTCGTAAATTCAACTCCATAATCCAAGTCAACATCGTCGTACATTCGTGTAAGGGCATTGTCGATCAGGATGTCGTAGTTGAGGCTAATAAACGCCGTAGTCAGTAATTTATTGTTGCGGTGGAGGTTTAACACCAGTTCATTGTGTTTCGTTATATTCTGTTGAAGTGTCTCTTGAAGTATTCGGGCAATTAAAAATACTATTCGCTCTCTTGCATTCTGTATCTTCGGGGCACTTGGCATCAAGGGATAATTTCTAAAACTTTCCTCCCTGGAAATCGCAATTTCAAGTATTCCGAGCACTTCTTCGAACGTGGGAAATTCCGTATGGTCCTCAATTCTCCACGGATCTATGCCAAAAAAGTGCTTGAAGAACTGTTCGATTTCCTTAGTAAATTCGTCAGTCCCATTAACACTTTCCTTAAAATAGCTCTGAAATAGTTGACTCTGAACTGGAGCACCATCCGAAGCCGAGGCTCCAGCTCCAAGGATCACTACGTCTTTTATTGACACAACTATTCCCCCCTTGCGGCAATAACTAAAAAAGAAAAAAGTTTAAGTGACGCAGTTTTCGTCACACCCGCAGTCTTTCGCAAAAGCCCGAAAAAAATAAGGTGCAGATAAGTCACTGACAGAAACATTATAATGTAAAAAAAATATAAGTAAACAAAAAAGGAAGAAAGAAGCCAATATTTATGTGGTGGTGCCGATGTGAGTTCGCCATAAAAAAACTTTTTGTAATCTGGCCAGTTTGTTAGCACGTCGGCATGTCGTCGTGGTTTTGTTTGGCCTCCTCCTTGCCCCGTAGGGACAAGACAGGCGGTTTAATGGCAACGATCAAAATGTCCCTTTCAACCATAACCCTCGGCCGGCCGGGACAAAAAAACCCCGGCGCGGTCCACGCCGGGGTTCGGCTCTAAGCGCGGCCCGGAAACGGGCCGTCCGCTCAAGCTACTTGGTCATCTTGGTGACCAGCCACTTGCCGTCCTTCTTGACCAGGCTGACCGGCATCTTGGTCATCTTCATCGCCACGGCCTTGGCCTGAGCCTTCATCTTGTCCATGGCCATGGCCTTGGCCTTGGGGTCCTTGATCTTGTCCAGCATCGGCTTGGACTGCTTCATCGCCTCGGCCACGATCATCTTGGTGATCGCGTCGGCGCTGAGCTTGACCATGGCCGTGGCCTGGTTGCCGCTGATCTTGACGCCTTCGACCCCCTCGTAGGCCGAGCCAAAGGCCTTGACCATCTTAAAGCTCGGGCTGTCCGGTTTGGGCAGTCCGGTGAGGGCCGTGCCGGTCAGGAACTTCTTCATGCCCTCGGCGTCACCCTTGGCCGCGGCCTTGAAAAGGCTCTTAATGGTCGCCTGGGGCGTGTCCGCGCTCGAAGAGCCACCGCAGCCGACCAGGGCCACCGACCCCAGGGCGAACAGCAGCGTGACGGTCAACGCCGCCAGCTTGTGAATATTTCTCATCTCCCACTCCCTCCGTTGTTTTTTGATGTCCATCCGGCCGCGGGCCGACCCGGGCCGGATTGGGGTCAATCCTAACCCCGAATACAGAAGCCTGCCACGGACAGGACCTTGATGCCACAAATTTCGGTCAAGGCCTTGGCCGAGGCCCTTAAATTCCTAATCTAATCATCACCGGGCATGAATACAATGGGTGGGGACGTTCGGGGACGCGAAAATCCAGATCCTCGTGACGCCCGCCTCGGGCCGCTCTCCATCAGATTGCGGGCATATCATCGGGGTCTTTGGCGGCCTCCTCCCGGATGCCCAGCAGTCGGATCAGCGGGCCCATGGTCACGCCCTGGACGATCAGCGAGAACAACACGAACACGAAGGTCAGCGAGAACAACAGCTCCCGGTGCGGGAAATCGGCCGCCAAACCCAGGATCAGGGCGATGGGGATCGAGCCCCGCAGCCCGCCCCAGAACAACACCACGCTCCAGCGCCACGGAATTCTTTCGTACCGTCGCCGGACCATCAGGTTGCGCAGGGTCGTCGCCCAGAAGACGTTGAACCCCCTGGCCCCCAGGATCAGGACAATGGCCGCCACGATCGGCCACCAGTGGTTCAGCACGTTTTGGGGGCGGTAGACCTGCATCTCCAGGCCGATCATCAGAAACAGGATCGAGTTGATCAGAAAATCGTTGACCGACCAGAAGTCGGCCACGGTCTCCCGGGTGCGCTCGCTCATGCACTCGGCCCGGCCGTAGTTCCCGACCATCAGGCCGGCCACGACCACGGCGATGACCCCTGAGACGTGGACCGTCTCGGCCAGGACGTAGGTCCCGAAGACCAAGAGCACCGTGGCCATGACCTCCCACAGATGATCGTCCACCGGCCGGAGCACGAAATTGGCCGCCCAACCGGTGACCAGGCCGACCAGGACCCCGCCCGCCGTCACCACCACGAACTTGTAGGCAATGGTCGCCACCGAAACGCCGCCAGCCAAGGGCAGCCCGCCTCGGATCAGGTCCCAGAATTTCAGGTCAGACCCGACCATCACCCCGGCCAACAGCACGGTGAATAGCACCACGCCGGTGCCGTCGTTGAAAAGAGATTCGCCCTCCATGATCACCCGCAGCCGCTTGGGCGCGCCGACCTCCCGAAAGATGGCCAGGACGCTGACCGGGTCGGTGGGCGAGATCAACGCCCCGAAGAGCAGGGCGTACTCGATGGGCAGGCCGGTCAGAAGATTCAGGCCCAGGCCGACGACCACGGTCGAGACCACCACCCCGGGCACGGAAAAGAGGAGGATCGAACGCCAGTTGCGCTTGAGTTCATCGAGTTGGAGGTGATAGGCCCCGGCAAAGAGCAGGGGCGGCAGGAAGATGAAGAAGATGATGTCCTTGGTCAGGACGATGTGCTCGGTGATCTCGAAGTGAAAGAAGCTGATGACCAGGCCGACCACGACCAGGGCCACGGTGTAGGGCACCCGGCCGAACTTCTTGACCAGCAAGCCGACGCCGCCGGCGATGAAGAGCAGGACCAGGCCGCTGGCGATGAGTTGGTGTTCCGGGCTGGGCGTCACGGTTCCCCTCTGGTAAGCGATTTGGCTGATTCCAGACGGGTGGGCGGAAACCGCCGGCGTCCCCCGGCCCCCTCACCGGAAAAGGGGGCCGGGGCCGCCGGACGTGGTCAGGCCAAGGCGGTCAGTCAGGCGAAAGGATCGCTCAGCTCGATGGTGCTCTCCCGGCCGGGCCCGACGGACACCAGGGCCAGCGGCGCCCCGGCCAGCTCGGAGATACGGTTCAGGTAATTGCGGGCCGCCGGGGGCAGGTCATCCCAGGCCCGGGCGTCTTGTATGTCCTCGGTCCAGCCGGGCCACTCCTCGTACACCGGACGGCAGCGGGCCAGGGTCCCCAGCGAGGCCGGTATATGACTGATCCGTCCGCCGTCCAGGTCGTAGCAGGTGCAGACACGCAGGGGATCGAGACCGGTCAGGACGTCGAGCTTGGTGACGGCGAGGCCGGTCAGGCTGTTGAGCCGGGCGGCCTCGGCCAGGACCACGCCGTCCAGCCAGCCGCAGCGGCGCTTGCGGCCGGTGGTCGAGCCGAACTCGGCCCCGATTCGCTGGAGGTGGTCGCCAATCTCGTCCTCGAGTTCGGTCGGGAAGGGGCCGCCGCCGACCCGGGTGGTGTAGGCCTTGACGATGCCGATCACTTCATCGAGATGCTTGGGACCCAGCCCCGCCCCGGAGCAGACCGAGCCGGCCACCGGGTTGGACGAGGTGACGTAGGGGTAGGTGCCGTGGTCGATGTCCAGGAAGCAGCCCTGGGCCCCCTCGAACAGGATGTTGTCGCCACGCTCCCGGGCCTGATGGATCTGCGGCGAGCCGGGCACCACATGGGGCCCCAGCCGGCCGGCCAGGTCCAACAGCCGCGGCAGATACCCCCGGGCGTCGAACTCGGCCCGGCCGTAATATTGGGTCAGCAGGAAATTCTTGGCCGTAGCCAGAGCCAGGAATTTCTTGGTCAACTCCTCCTCGTCCAGGAGGTCCACCGCCCGCAGGCCCACCCGGGAGGCCTTGTCCTCGTAGCAGGGGCCGATGCCGCGGCCGGTGGTGCCGATTTTTTGGCCGGATTCCTGCTCCTCCCGGGCGCCGTCCAGCAGCTGGTGATAGGGCAGGATCAGGTGGGCCCGCTCGGCGAGCATGATCCGTCCCGGGCCGACGTCGACGCCCTTGGCCGCGAGGCGGTCCATTTCCTCGGTCAGCACCTCGGGATCGACCACCACGCCGTTGCCGATCAGGCAGCGGGCCTCGGGGTGGAGAACGCCGGACGGGACGAGATGGAGGATCGTCTTCTCGCCGCCCACGACCAGGGTGTGGCCGGCGTTGTTGCCGCCTTGAAAGCGGACGATGAGGTTGGCCCGAGGGGCCAGCAGGTCGACGATCTTGCCCTTGCCCTCATCCCCCCACTGGGTGCCGACGATGACGACGCTCTTCATGCGCACCTCCCTGGGGCTCTTGCCGGACGCCCCACCGGCAAACCTAGCCCAATCGCCCGGGTCGTGTCAATCGGCCCCGGATTGACGCCCGCCCCGCCCCGTGTTAAAGATTCGGCCAGACGCCCCGCAACCGTCCAGGGAGAAACATGGAAACCTCGCTCGTCACCGGGGGGGCCGGATTCATCGGCAGCCATCTCGTCCGGGCGCTGCTCGACAAAGGACACCGGGTCAGGGTCCTGGACAACCTGGCTACCGGCAAACGGGCCAACCTGGCCGGCCTGGACGTGGATTTCATCGAGGGCTCGGTCACCGAGCCCGAGGACCTGGCCCGGGCGGTGAGCGGCGTGGTCAACGT
>JAHJDS010000363.1 GCA_018812395.1 Pseudomonadota bacterium | reverse complement strand
GAACAACGTCGAGACCTGGGCCAACGTCCCGCCGATCGTCGCCCGGGGCGGCGCCTGGTACGCCTCCATCGGCACCCAGGGCAGCAAGGGGACCAAGGTCTTTTCGCTGGTGGGCAAGGTCATCAACACCGGCCTGGTCGAGGTCTCCATGGGGACCACCCTGCGGGAGATCATCTTCGAGGCCGGGGGCGGCATCACCGGCGGCAAGGAGTTCAAGGCCGTCCAGACCGGCGGCCCCTCGGGGGGCTGCATCCCCGCCTCGCTCCTGGATTTGCCCATCGACTACGAGCAGCTCAAGGCCACCGGATCGATCATGGGCTCGGGCGGCATGATCGTCATGGACGAAGACAACTGCATGGTCGACATCGCCCAGTACTTCCTGGCCTTCCTGGAAGAGGAGTCCTGCGGCAAGTGCGTCCCCTGCCGGCTGGGCGTAAAAAGGATGCGGGAGATGCTCAGCGACATCAGCGAGGGCCGGGGCAAGGAGGGCGACATCGAGCGCCTCGAGGCCCTGGGCCGCACCCTGATCGAGGCCGCCCTGTGCGGCCTGGGCAAGACGGCCGCCAATCCCGTCCTGTCGACCATCAAGTACTTCCGCGAGGAATACGAGGCCCACATCCGGGAACGGCAATGCCCGGCCGGGGTATGCCCCAACCTGACGCCGGCCCCCTGCCAGCGGACCTGTCCGGCGGGCATCGACGTGCCGTCCTACGTCTCCCTGGTCGGTCACGGCCGCTACGCCGAGGCCATCGATCTGATCCGCGAGGACAACCCGATGGTCGCCGTCTGCGGCCGGGTGTGCTCCCACCCCTGCCAGCAGTACTGCACCCGCGGCGAGCTGGACGACCCGATCCAGATCATGCGCCTCAAGCGGTGGGTCGCCGACCAGATGGCCGCCGGGGCCTACAAAACGCGGATCAAGCCAACGCCCCTGACCGAGGCGCCGGTGGCCGTGGTCGGCAGCGGTCCGGCCGGCCTGTCCTGCGCCTACTTCCTGGCCCGGCGGGGGCACCCGGTGACCATCTTCGAGGCCGAGGACGTGGCCGGCGGCATGCTGGCCTGGGGCCTGCCCCAGTACCGGCTGCCCAAGGAGGCCCTCCAGCAGGACGTGGACTTCATCACCTCCTTCGGGGTCGAGATCAAGACCGGTGTCCGCTTCGGCCAGGACGTCACCCTGGACGAACTCCGGGCCGAGGGCTACCAGGCCTTTTACCTGGGCATCGGCGCCATGCGCAGCTTCCGGATGGGCATCCCCGGCGAACTGGAGACCGAGGGCATCTGGGACTGCCTGTCGTTCCTGAAGTTGATCAACACCGGGCAAGAGGTCGAAATCGGCCGCCGGATCCTGGTCGTCGGCGGCGGCAACGCCGCGGTGGACGCGGCCCGGATGGCCGTCCGGCTGACCCACGGGATGGGTCACGACAAGGTGACCTGCCGTGTCTGCGGCCACGAGGTCAACCTGGACCCGTCCCACCCCATGGTCCAGAAGGGGGAGTCCGAGGTGACCATGGTCTACCGGCGCAGCCGGGATGAAATGCCCGCCTTCCCCTACGAAATCGACGCCGCCGAAGACGAGGGGGTCAAGTTCATTCTCCAGGCCGTCCCGGCCCGGATCGAACGGAACGGCAAGGGGGTCACCGGCCTGACCTGTCTGCGGACCGAACTTGGCCGGCCCGACACCTCGGGGCGGCGGCGTCCGGTGCCCGTGGCCGGCAGCGAGTTCCTCGTCCCGGCCGATACGGTCATCTCCGCCATCGGCCAGACGACGCTCATCGAGACCTGGGTCGACTGGGAGGGCTTCGTCATCACCGACCGCCAGCACTTCCACGTCAACCCGATCAACTACCAGACTTCGGTGCCCGACGTGTTCGCCGGCGGCGACGCCGTGACCGGCGCGGCGACCGTCATCGAGGCCGTGGCCGCGGGCAAGGCCGCCGCCCGGAACATCCATCGCTTCTTGACCGGTCAGCTGCTCGAAACCCAACGGCCCATCCCCCACGCCCGACGCGTCGTCCCGGTGGTCGAGGTCTCGGACGAAGAAAAGGAAACCCTGACGGTCCCGGAGATTCCGGAACTGGATGTCGGCCAACGGGTCGGCTCCTTCAGGGAGGCCCATTTGTGTTACAGCGACGAGACGGCCGGAAACGAGTCCAAACGCTGCCTCCGCTGCGACCTGAACAAGTAAGATGGCTATGACACCGCAACATATCCCCATGCCGCCGCCGGCCCCGGACCTGCCGTGGCTGGCCCTGAGCAAGCCCCAACCGGTGCTGTCCGTGTGTCAATCGCCCCCCGGGGTGGCCTGCCGCAAAGCGGCTGGCCTGGTCCAGGCCCTGGAGCGGACCGCCGGGCGCCTGGGCGTCAGCGGCCTGACCGTCGGCCGGTCCAAGGCCGCCTGCGCCGGGGCCTGCGCCGGAGGTCCCTTCGTGGCCCTGCCCCGCAGATCGATGTTCCTCCGAAACGTCACCGACGACTGGGTCGAACCGCTGATCACCGAGACCTTGCTCCGCAATCGGCTCCTGTTTCCCCTGCTGGCCATCGATCCGCTCAAGACCATCCACCCTCGGCTGATGTTCGAGCGCCAGTCGGGCGTCCTGGCCGTCATGGACGAGGGGGCCTGCATGGTCCAGGTGGCCCGCTACTTCCTGGGCTTCCACGAGGGAGTGTCCTGCGGCAAGTGCGTTCCCTGCCGGATCGGCGTCATCCGGTTGACCGAAATCATCGACAACATCATCGTCGGCGCCGCCCCGGAGCGATCCATCGAGTTGATTCAACAGGTCTCCGACAACATGACCGAGTCGGCCTATTGCCAGTTCGCCGGCAAGGCCAGCGGGCCGGTGCTGTTGATTCTGAAACACTACCGGGAGGAATTCCTGACTCACATCCGCGAGCGCTTCTGCCCGGCCATGGTCTGTCCGCTGCACTACTGAGATCATGGTCGGCCGTCGCCGCCGCCGTAAGGCCCCACTTTTTTTCGAAAAGGGAAAGCCATGTCCACATTCACCCTGACCATCGACTCCCAAACCGTCGAGGCCCAAAAGGGAGACACCGTCCTGCAGGCCGCTCAGCGGGCGGGCATCCATATCCCGGTGCTGTGTTACCATCCCGCCCTGTCTCCCGAGGAGGCCTGCCGCGTCTGCGTGGTCGAACAGGTGCGGGGCACCTGGAGCACCCTCGTCGCGGCCTGCGTCTATCCGGCCTCGCCGGACATGGTCATCAAGACCGATAGTGAAATGGTGGCCGACGCCCGCCGGACCATCGTCGAACTCATCCTGTCCGATCACCCCAACGAGTGCATGATCTGCAACGCCTCCGGGCGCTGCGAACTCCAGGACCTGGCCTACGAACTCGGCGTCAACGGGACGCCCTTTGCCGGGCAGAGCCACGAATACCCCATCGATCCCGATCCCAGCCCCTACGTCCACTGGGACATGAACAAGTGCGTCCTCTGCCGGCGCTGCGTCAAGGCCTGCGCCGACATCCAAGGGGCCTATGTCCTGGCCAAGATCGATCGGGCCTTCGAATCGACCATCTCCACCGCCTTCGGCGACACCCTCGAGGCGGCCGGCTGCGAGAACTGCGGCCAGTGCATCACCTTCTGTCCGGTGGACGCCATCAGCGACAAGCCGGCCCGGGGCCGGTGGCGCAACTGGCACCTCGAGCCGGTGGCGACCACCTGTCTGCGGTGCCCCTCCGGCTGCCGGATGGTGATCAACGTCGCCGACAACCAGGTGGCCAAGGTCGCCGCCGACTTCGGCTCGCCGGCCAACCACGGCGCCCTGTGCTACCGGGGTCGGTTCAACCTCGACAAGTTCGTCACCGGAAACCGCCTCGCCGTTCCCCTGGTCAAGGAAAAGGCGCACCACGCCGAGGTGGACTACCCCGACGCCCTGGCCGCGGCCAAAAAGATCCTGTCGGCCGAGGGGCCGATGGCGGTGCTGGCCGGCGGCGAACTGACCAATGAGGAAGGCTTCCTGCTGGGGCGCCTGATCCAAGAGGCCCTGGGCGGAGCGGCCTGCGACTTCGCCGGGCGCCTGCCCCCGACGGGCAGCGCCCTGGACGAAATCGACGCCGCCGGGTCCGTCCTGGCCGTGGGGGCCAACCCCATGACCGCCGCGCCCATGCTCACCCTGGCCGTCAGACGGGCCGGCCGCCTGGGCAGGCCGGTGATCGTGGCCGGCAACCCGGAAAAGCATCCCCTCACCCGGGCCGCGTCCACTCTGTGGAACGTGGCCCCGGAGAACACGGCCGATCTGCTGGGAGGCCTGCTGCGGGTCTTCATCGACGAAGGGCTGACGGACGCGTCGGCCGAGGGCCTGAGCGAGGCCGCGACCTACGCTTCCCGGGCCGGGGTGCCGCTCGAGGACCTGACCGCGAGCGCCAAGACCCTGGCCCAGAGCGCCCCCTTCGCCCTGGTGGTCAGCCTGGCCGGCCTCGAGACCGGCCCGGGCCGGGCCATCACCGAGGCCGCCACCCGGCTGCGGGCCGCCACCGGCGGGCCGTTCTACCTGGCCGGCGGCGCGGCCAACTCGACGGGGCTCGGCGACGTGGGCTTGGCCCCGAGCGAGGGTCAGCCCGACTTTGACGCCCTCATCGCCGATCTCAAGGCCGGCGCCTTCAAGAGGCTGTTGGTGGTCGGCCTCGATCTGGCCGCCCACCTGGGCGGAGACGAGGAGACGGCCCGGGTGCTGGACCGGATGGACGGCGTGGTCGTTCTCGCCGCCAAGGAGTCGGCCGCCACCCGGGACGCCGACGTGGTCCTGCCCCTGACCACTTTTGTCGAGACCTGTGGCACGGTGACCAATCTCGAGGGCCGGGTCTGCCGGATCCGGGACGCCCTGACGCCTTTTGCCGAGTCCAGGCCGGGCTGGATGGTCCTGCGCGATCTGCTCGTCGCCTTGGGACGGACCGCCGACTACCAGACACCCTCGGACGTGTTCCTCGACCTGGCCCGGAAGGTGCCCGCCTATCAGGGCCTGGCCTACGACCAACTGGAGCCCGCAGGGGTCCTGCTCAAGCAGGGCTGAAAAAAACGGCCCCGATCCGGCCGCGCCGATCACGCCGGCCCGGCCCCCACAAAAAAACCGGCCCCGGGGCCGGTTTTTTTTAATTTGGAGGCGCCGGTTATCGCGGTCGTTTCTCGGCCGCCAACAGACCGAGTTTCTGGAGTCCCAGCTGGACCCAGAATCCGGCGGCGTAAAATATCCGGATGAACAAGATGGGCCGATCCCGCGAGGCCTCCCAGACCATGTAGGTCGCCAGGAGGCCGAACATGATGTTGCCCAGCCAGACTCCCAGCACGGGCGGTAGGGTGCCGTCCTTGCCCAGGGTGAAGGCCGAGTTCATGAACAGATAGTAGACCACGAAGATGACAAAGGCGATGACCACGCCGGTGAACCGACTCGAGCCGCGGCCCTGGATGCCCAGGGGCACGCCCAACAGGCCCATGATCAGGCAGGCCATCGGGATCGAGAACTGCTGGTGAAGGTTGATCAGTATTTCGTTGCGCCGCTTGCCGCCCCGCTTGGCCTTTTCCAGGGCCATAAGCAGTTCGCCGAGGGTCATCTCCTTGGGGTGGCGCCGGCCGCCCTGGCGCGAGGGAATGAGCTGGCTCAGGATCAGCGGCTGGCGCATGCCCTCGAAGCGGCTGTCCGGGGTGACCCGGAGGTCGGGACTGACCTTCAATATCTTGGCGTCGCGCAGGACCAGCATGAACTTCTTCTCGATCTTCTTGCCCTTGGTCATGGCCGTCCGGGGGGCGGCCCCGGGCACGAGCAGCAGCCGGCCGCGCTTGGCGACGATGGTCTGTTTCATCTTGGGGTTGCGCTCGTCCCAGATGAGCAGGCGGCGCAGGAATCTGCCACCGGCCACGGTCTCGCCGACGTAGACCACCAAATGACGGTCCACGATGTTGATCACGTCCGGCTTCAAGGCCAGCTCGGGATTGGCCGTCCCGATCTCGACCCGAAGAT